>CADDZN010000186.1 GCA_902812375.1 bacterium
GGTACAGGTAGTCGTGGTAGTTCAGCATTGCCTGCCCGAACCCGCTCACGAGGCGGCGCTGCGTCGTAGTAGTCAGAGGATACCACTGGTTGGTGTTATTGATGGAGATGAAGTTCGGGTCCAGGAAACTCTGCCCGGTTACTGCAACCGTGGTGCTCTTGTTATCGACAATCGAATTCCCGATCAACCCCGAGATGGAGAGATTGTCGGTGATCGAATGGGGGTTGACGTTGAAGAGCGTCTGTTCGCTGATGTTCGGTGTAGTGCTGTTGGCAACATCCAGCACGCCGCCGTTTGTGCCCGGACCCGAGGTGTAGCTGGCACCCGTCTGGCTCTCCGGATGACGCAGGACCAACGCGTCATTGGAATTTGCGTCGACTCCGATATTGCTCTTCAGGTAGCCCCATGAGAACGGAGTGACGGTAAGAGCGAGATTGGAGATGAAGCGATTGTTCTTGCTTTGGACCTTGTTCTTGTTGACGCTGAAATAAGGATTGTCGTACGCACCTGTGTACGTGCTTTGGCTGCCGATAAGCCGCCTGTCGCCGGACGGCGTCAGATAGTTAGCTGCGTTGTCCGTCTGCGGCCAGATGGCCAAACCGAGGAGAGGTCCCGCCACCCCATTGAACGGCTGATTGTTCGCGGCAGTGCTATACATCATCGAGAGATCAGCGTTCAGCCACGAGGTGACCTGGGCCGTGGACCGGCCGGTTATATTGTTTCGATCGAAACTCGAATTCGGGATAACACCGTTGTCCCTGTCCGCCGCGGCTGCAACCCGGTACGTGATCCTGGAATCCGGCGAAGCGCCGCTGAACGCGAGATCGTTCCGAGTCGACACTGCCGTTCGGAAGAAGTTTTTGACGTTGTTGTAAAGCGTGGTGCCGGGGGCGTAGCGGGGACCAAAGAACGTGTAACCGCCGCTGGAGCAACACGCAGTGGTATCGAACATCTGCTGGAGCTTCGGGTACCTCAAGGGCGTCTGCGTCTGCATGGAGGTGCTCAGCTCGAAGCCGCCCGTGCCCGACTGGCCCCTTTTCGTCGTGATGACGATCGCGCCGTTCGCCGCGTCGATCCCATACAGCGCGGACGCGGCCGGTCCCTTCAGCACGACGATACTCTCAATGTCGTCGGAATTAATATCGGCCGCGCGGTTGGTGAAGTCGACGCTCCGGTTCTCGAATGAATTCGGAGAGCCCGGACGGCCGGAGCCCAGCAATCCCGAGCTGAAGACGCTGTTGTTCATCGGGAGGCCGTCCAGGATGAAGAGCGGCTGATTACTGCTGCTGATCGAGCTGATGCCTCTGAGCACGATCTGACTCGAAGCGCCCGGTACGCCGGAGGTCGCATTCACCTGAACGCCGGCGACACGCCCTTGAAGCGCGTCCGTGAAGTTCATGCGCTGGGTTTGGGCGACTTCACTTCCCTGGACAGTCTGCTGCGCGGTACCCAGCGAGCGTTCCGCCGCCGACTGACCCAGAGCCGTCACCGTGACAGTGTTAAGACTCACCGCGACGCGTCGAAGCTGCACGTTGATGGTGTCGCTCGTACTGACCGTGCGCTGGATCGGCTGCGTTCCGATGAAACGGAACTGGAGAATCTCGCCGGTTTTGGCGGGAATGACGTAAGTGCCAGCGGCATTAGTAGTCGCCACGCGGCTAGTGCCGGTTACAGCGACCTGGACGCTGGAGAGCGGCTGGCCGACGTCGTCGATTACTTTACCGTGAATGAGCCGTTGCTGCGCTGAAGCTTGCGCGGCGACGAGGCAAGTTCCTATCAGTGCCGCGAATACGCTTGTCTTCATGATCGAGGTGTACCGGGATGAGGTGTGCCGGACGGGCGTGGACATTGGCGCGAGTTCGGTGGAAGCAAGATTTTGGGGCGCAGCGGCAACTAATCGGCGACTTTCGTCGAGCAGGAAGGGATCACGTGCTCGGACGGCAGAAGGGTGTCGACCCAACGAGGAAAACTGCGACCGGGCAATTCTACGTCACGTACAGTGCCCACCACAAGGTATGTCGCGCCCAGAGCATCCGCCGGGAGATCGTAAGGTCGGTCCAGCGGATGGAAACGCCGCCTTTCATCTCGCCAACTTTGCAGACGCGTTTGGATTCCATATTTCATCCTCTGAGATATGAAACATCAGTCGGTGGCCAGAACTCTATTTGAGTGGTTTTCTGTAACGTTGGCCGAGCCGACACGTGGGTGCCGATGGCGAATCGGATGATTACCGACGGCGTGGCGCTAACATGCGACGCGTGCACGCTCGCGTCAAGAGGGCTGTGGTCGTTGTCACCGCCACATTGATTCCGTATTTACCCGGAGCGAACGAGCCCGAGTTGCCGCAGGCAATGTGCCAGAAAGTTCATTACCCTGCGCGGAAGCGAGGGGGAACCGAAACCAAACAGAGAAGGCCGTCTAAAGACGGCCTTCTCTGGCCCTTCGTGCGATCGGACTCGGATCAGAAGTTCGGGTTGTTCAATGTCTCGACGTCAGGGAGTGGGAAGCACCGCTCAGTGCCGTAATTCCCTCCCTTGAGATAAACCGTCGAGTAGGGTATCCCCGCCGCCGGATTGAGCGGAAGGTTCAGACGTCGGACGTCGTAGAGATGCTGTCCTTCGAGAAATAACTCGCGCGCACGAGCATTGATTACCTCGTTTGCAATTGCCGCCGGATCGGTGCTCGAGAAAGCCGGAAGTCCGGCGGCCGCGCGGAGAGCATTGATGATGTTGACCGCCGTCTGCCCACCCTGGGCTTCGGCGATTATCAATTGCGCTTCCTTATAGCTGGCGACTGGAATCGGAGCCGACGTGGTTGGGTACTTGGTCTGGATGTACCACGGCGTCCTGTTGTCGTTGCCGTTCCTCGGCGCGCCCGATGATGTTTTGGCCGTCGTGTCGACAACCCGGGTATCCGGAACCGCATTTCCATTGGCGTCCGTAACCGTCAAGCCACGGTATGCCGGCGCGACTGAAACGGCCCCATTCTGATTGAGTGCGTTGATGCGGTTCTGTCGACGGGACGGCGAGGACTCCGCCGTTGCATATAATACGAATCCCGGCTTGACGAGCGCCGCGTCTGCGGCGGCCCCCGCCTTGTTCCCCTGATCGAGTCGCGCCCGCGCTCGACCAACGTAAGCAGCATTCAACATTGTCTGATCGCCCGCGGCCTGCGCTGCCGCGATCGCCGTCGTGAACATAGCTTCCGCCGACGCGAGCACCTCTTGCGAGGTCATCTTCGGCCCAAGGTTTATGGCAGCCTCGCAGAAACCTTCGCCGAGGAGAATTCGGGAATAGCCGGCGTACACGGCAGCCTTCGCAATCAGATCCTGTCGATCCGGCACTTCGGCATCAGTCCATCCTTGCAGTAACTCCAACGCCCTGTCGGCCGTCCCGCGAGCAACTTGAATCGGAGTATAGATACCATACGCGTCGCACGCATTCGTCGCGTAGCGCGTATCGGCGGTCGGATCGATGTCGCGACGGTCGAATGCCCAGTTTGCGGCAGTCGGAGTCGCGTCCATCAACTCTCCGCTCATCATTCCCGCGTCGACGATGTAAGACCCAAGCGCGCACTCGAAGTTGCCGATTGCGCTGTTCACGATCAGCCCCGCATTCGCCGGGATCTCGAGAGTGGAAGTCTCGATCTTATCCGGCGCTGTCGTCTCGAGACCCTTGTCGAGAATACTACATCCGAGGATGGCGACGGAAAGCGTGATCACCGTCATCCATTGGCTGGAGGTGATTGCGGCTCGTCGTATCCTCTTTGAAATGTCAGTAAAGTTCATATATGGTCTCCGGACAATTCCGATGAGTCGTTCGTTAGGATGCGTTTCCATTAGAAGTTCAGACGCAGAGTCGCAATGAACGATCGGAGCTGCGGGGTAACGTCCTGCTCCCATTGGCCGAATCCACGGGTCCCACCCTGGAACGATGCTTCGGGTTCCAGACCCTTGTAGTCGGTCCAGGTGTGAAGGTTACGCCCAGCAATGCTCACAGACGCCCTGGCCGCTCCGAATCGCGTTGCGAAGGAAGCGGGGAGATTGTAGCTCAGCGAGATCTCGCGAAGCTTCGTGTAGCTGGCATCGTTGACGAGATCGCTGATGTAAGCGCTGCTGCTCACCGCGCCTACGATTGCGGGAGAGAATTCCTTCGGGAAATAATTCTCTCTGCATTCGATGAAAAGGTGACACCGAACGCGCCTGTTGCCATCGAGCTTCTTGTAGCCACCCTTGAAATCAATGAGGGTGTAAAAGCTGAAGTTCTGGAAGAAGCTGATCGTGGAAGTGAACGCGCCTTCTCTCGTTGGAGTGGTGCTCCCCAGGAAAACGACGGGCGCGTTGGCGCAAAGTACAGGAGATCCGCCGCCTGGTCCCGGGTCACAGAAAACCGCGGTGGCTTTGCCCGTGGTGGGATCGATCGTCGCATCGACGACTCTCTTTCCCCACCATGCGCCTACCGGATATCCGACCGTATGTCTGATGTTGGCCGACGGGCTGATGAAGGTCGCGCCGCCCAGGTCGAGAACCTTGCTGTGGTTCGTCGCCGTGCTGAAGGTGAGATCCCACGTAGTGCGTGAGCTCGCGACCGGCGTCGCCCGCAACATGATCTCATTACCGGACTTCGACAGCTTTCCAGCGTTCACCAACTGAGTGCCGGGATAACCACTGGACGGCGCGACCGGCCGATCGAGAATGGCGTTACGCGTACCGCCGGTAAAATGCGTGTACTCGATTCCAGCTCGGTCACGGAAGAATCCTGCATCGAAACCATATTCGGTTTCGTAACCACGCTCTGGTCCGAGATCAGGGTTGCCACGCGATGCAGGCGTAACGGCGGCGGATCCGCCGGGTCCCGCAACCGCAGTGAAGTAGGGCACCGCCGAGTACGGCAGCGGTGCCTGACCGGTCTGGCCATAAGCTGTGCGAAGCTTGAGAGTGTTCACGAACGGCAAGCGATAGAACGGCTCTTCGCTCACCACCCATGATGCACTGACCTTCGGATAGTAAACTCTCTTAAAGTTGGCTCCGAAAGCGCTGTTGTTGTCGGAGCGGAGACCGCCAGTGAGGAACAGTCTGTCGCGGAAACCGAGCTGCTCCTGCCCGTAAATGCCGACAGTATTATTCTGTACGCTCGTCTCCGACCCGTCCCGTTGCGCCGTAGTCGACGAGAGCGCTGTGAGACCCGGTCCCGGGAAATCCTGTCCGTACGCATCGACGTACTTCGTATTGCGACGGAAGAAATCCACGCCGTACGATGTCGAAGCCGAAATTGCTCGGAGTTGATTCTTGAACGTGCCACCGTAGGTGAGGCTCGAGAGCGAATTCTGTCGCTCACCGACGACCTTGTATCCGGAATCCGCGTCGAATCCGAAGAAGTACGAGAAGTTCGGATCGTTGTGCACGGCCGAGAGCTCCTCGTTGTCCTCCATTCCCTGATCTGTACCAAGGGTGAGGTGCTGAGTGAACCAACTCACAGGAGTGTGCGTGATCTGCACGCTTCCCGTGAAGCGACTGATGTCCTGGTACATCTGGTATTGCTTGTAGTACGCCGACGGCAGCGCACTGTAGAAACCGTTGTTAGGAAGGGGAACGCCGTTCTTGTCGTAGAGGTTGGTCGGCGTCGCGTAGTACGTCGTCCACGTCGTGCCACCGTATCCCGCCTCGGCGGCAAGATCGGTACGTCCGGTGATGTAACCCATGTTGCTCGCGATCTCGATCTTGTCGCTTGGATTGAGCGTTAGATTGGCTCGCCCGCCATAGTTTTTGAGCAGGTTCGTTGGCGTGACACCGCCATCCTTCTTGAAGTTGCCGCTGACGCGATATCTGAAACCCTGTGACCCGCCACCAACGCCGAGATCATAGGACTGCATATGGCCGGTCTGGAAAATCGGATGTCCGGCGTCGGCTTCGCGCTTCGCGATGTTGAGCGACACAATCTGGCCAGTCACCGGATCCGGTCCGTAGTTCGTCCACAGGCGGGTGTCCTGGTTCGCGAACTCGTTCGTGCCGCCCCGCACCGTCAGGTCCCACGCCGGTTTACCCTGCTGTCCTTTCTTCGTAATGATCTGAATGACGCCGTTCGCCGCCTCGGTTCCGTACAGCGTCGCAGCAGCGGGGCCTTTTACGATCTCGATACTCTCGATATCGTCGGGATTGAAATCATTCCAGCGGGTGGTAGTGCTCGCGCCAAAGGACTGGTTTAGCGGTCCGGTGCCCTGCGCATTATCCACGCGAATACCATCGACGTAGATGAGTGGCTGGTTCGACAGCGAGAAGCTCGAGACGCCACGAATTCTCACTGTCGCTCCAGACCCGATCACTCCGGAGTTCTGAAGAATCGTTACGCCCGGCGCGCGTCCATTGATAAGATTCTACACGTTATTGATAGGCGCCTTTGAGGTCACTTCCGACGCATCGATCTGCGCGATAT
>CADDZN010000187.1 GCA_902812375.1 bacterium
GCAAAAGGTACGGCCGGTACGGCTTGATCGAAGCCGCGGCGAGGCTGCCACCCACTCCCAGCAAGGCAACGGTAGAGGGGCCAACGCAACATAGCGCGGCGACGAAGGCAGCCGCCGCCGTGGCAATGGCTCCGGTTGCGGACCCAAGGACCTTCCTGTCTTCGGTTGCATCGTCCTGGCCTGGCGAAGGCTGTCCATCGTCGTGCGAAGAATCGGGGCCGTTCGCCCCTCCAGCGGAAGTCATTCGACCGATTCCTCGTCGACGAGGTCGGCAAGGAGAGCGCAATCACCGGTGCGGGCCGACGCGTGACAGGTGGCGACCAGCTTTTGGAGTAGCCGTCGCATCCGTGTCAGCTCTTCAATCCTCTGCGTGATCACACTAATCTTTTGCGTCGCGCGGGCCTCGACCTCTGGGCATGCCGCAGCATCGTGGCGATGCAGCTCGAGCAACTCGTGGATGTCCTCGAGGGAGAAGCCGATCTGCTGCGCTTTCTTGATGAACCGAAGTCGATTGACCGCGTCCTTTCCGTACTGCCGATAGCCGCTGCTCGTGCGGGGTACGGGAGGAATCAGGCCCCGCTGCTCGTAGTAGCGAACGGTGGCGGGCGCGATGCCCGATTTAGAAGCGACCTGCCCGATATTCATTTCTGCCTCCGGTATGAAAGCTAAACCTTCAAGTAGGCTTTAAAGTCAAGTCCTGTGTCGGGAACAGAGGCATTTGGGATCGCCGCTGTGACGACCATGGTGGTCGGTTACGCTGGAGCAGCGTGATCGCGTTTCGGCGCTGGCTCTCAAGCGAGCGATCTTGATCATATCTGCATAGCCGTATAACATTCGGCAACGCGTATATGATTAGCTTCACTCACTCAGTGAAAGCACGAACGCCCGGACTCGAAGACCTTGATTCTGTTTTCAAGGGTTTCGCCGATCCGACTCGCATTCGCATTCTTAACCTCCTCGCCGCCGGGGAGCTCTGCGTCTGCGATCTCGTCGATATACTTGGCCTGCCTCAGCCGGCTGTCTCTCGTCATCTCGCGTACCTCCGAAAGACAAAGCTCGTGCGGGTCAACCGCGACTCGAATTTCGCCCATTACCGCCTGGCCGACCCGAACAGCGACGTTCACCGGAACCTCATCGCCTGCGTCAAGAGCTGTTTCACCGGAATCCGCTCGCTCGACTCAGAGCGACGGCGCGCTGTTGCCAGAGTAAAAGACCGCGAGAAGGAGCCGTGTAGATGAAGTACGCGCTGGTCTCCGACATCCACGCCAATCTTCCCGCTTTCGAAGCCGTCCTGCACGACATCGAAGGTCGCGGCGACGTCGACGCGATCTATCACCTCGGCGATCTCGTCGGCTACGCGCCGTGGCCAAATGAGACCGTTGCGCTGATCGAAGAGCGCGGAATTGTGGGTGTGTCGGGGAACTACGACTCGACCGTGGCGACGAACTACAAGCACTGCGGCTGCAAGTACGAAGATCCGCGGCAGGAAGAATTGTCTCATATGAGCTACGAGTGGACGCGCGCGAATTCCAGCGAGGCCACTAAACGCTTTCTGCGCCGGCTTCCCTTTCACATCGATCTGCGACCGCTGGGCGGGCATCTCCCGGGACGGAGCCTGATCCTGGTCCACGGCACACCGACGCTGAACACGGTCTATTGGACCGAAGACCGCTCCGACGCGTTCTGCACGAAAATGGCAAATGCGGCCGGCGCAAGAGAGGGTGACGTCATCGCCTTCGGCCATACCCATTTGCCGTATCAACGCACGGTGGAAGGAATTCAGCTTGTCAACACCGGCAGCGTAGGTCGCCCGAAAGACGGAGACTGGCGCGCGGGTTATGCGCTCGTTGACATGGGCGAGAAGACATCGATGGAATTCGTGCGCGTCGAGTACGACGTCCAAAAAGCCGCTGCGGCCGTCCGCGCCAGCAATCTACCTTCCGATTTCGCCGACTTTCTCGAAGCTGGGGGAAAGGTCGTAGCCCGAGGCTGACCGGCGTGAGCTCGTCGAGCCTGAGAAGATATTTGGCCGAGGCCACCGGGACGTTTGCGCTCGTCGCGGTCGGGCCTGGCGCCGTGATGGTCGCCGCCAGGACAGGCGCCTTTGGCCAGACCGGAATCGCCCTGGCTTTCGGGCTTGTGGTCACGGTGATTGTCGCATCGACCGGACACCTGGGCGGCGCGCACATCAATCCTGCGGTGACGCTCGGCTTCTGGTCAGTCGGACGTTTTCCGGCCCGCGACGTCGCGCCTTACGTGATCGCGCAATGCGTGGGCGCCATCGGAGCCTCGGCGCTCCTCGCCTGGCTACTCGGGCCGGTCGGCAACTTTGGCGCGACGGTTCCGTCGCTGCCGACGGCGCAATCGTTCGTCGTCGAATCCGGATTCACCGCGCTTCTCGGATTCGTGATCACGGGCGTGGCGACCGATGCACGATCGCCCACTGCCGTAGCCCCGTTCGCGATCGGTGCGACGGTGTTCGCTGGAGCTTTGGTCACCGGCCCTCTCACGGGCGGATCGTTCAATCCGGCGCGATCTCTCGGCCCTGCGGTCGTGGGCGGGATCTGGACCGCGCATTGGCTGTACTGGCTGGCGCCCACTATGGGAATGCTGGCTGGGATGCGTGCTTATGATTTGCTCCGACCGGTACGGGCTGCGGGCAACGATCGCCCGCTAGGTACAGAGGGACCTATTTAGAGTAGAGATGCAACGATCAATGCTCGGCTTCGATCGGTGCCAGCGTGGACATTTTCGGGAGAATGCAGGCCCTCCTTCACGCGTAAGCAAGAATCAACAGCACGCATCGGCTTCGCCCACCTTGGCGCGTATTCCTTCCAGGCCCTCGCGGAGAATAATCGGAGTCATCGCCAGCGCCGCGGCTGGATCCGCCCACCACCAACCGACAAAAAAGTTGAGGGCAACGCCAGCGAGCGCGATGATCGAGAGATGGGGCAGCCGTCCCTTCGCGCGGCCCACGCGTTTCGGTTTGGATCGCCGATCAAGAGCCCCGACCCATAGGCAACCCTCGCTGCGTTAACGCCGTTTCATTGACGCCGGCCTCAAGCCCATCCGGCGCGAGGTTACTCTCTGAACGGAGGGCTTGGAAGCTCGGTGTTGCGCAGTCTTAGCTGCATCGGCCGCCGTCACGACACAAGCCCGACTCGTTTTAACAATGCCTCAACAGCCTGCATTGGCAGGTAAAGCTGATAGGCTTCGTCGTCAAAGGCTACAAAACCGTATTTCTCGTAGAAGCGTTTGGCGTCATCATCTATCGCGTCAACGATTACGGCGGCAGAGCCGATTCGCTTTCCGCCGATATACGAGCGAAGAAGGGCGTCGATCAGTAGCTGGGCCCCGTACCCTCGACCCTGGAACTGATGATCAACCGCGAGGCGAGCCAACAGCGTGGCGGGAATGTCGGGAAATCTGGGAAGGCGACGAGCTAGTTTCTCTGGTATGCGATCAAGAAGAACGCTGGTGCTCGACAGTGAATGATAGCCAATAATGGTATCTGGACTTTCCTCGGCGACGAGAACGTACGTGGCCGAATACATTTTTTTGGCTTGCTGGAGCGCCTGTATCTTTAGAAAAACATCCAGTGAAGGATGTTTTATACACGAAAAGGCCGCTCGATCATGGTGCCTTTCGAGCGGCTCAAATCGAATTCGCGGGGACTTAGGATCCGACACTCGCTAGGTTCCAACTCTTCCTGATTGGACTCCTTCGCTATAGGCTCGGGCGGCCCTTAGGAGGCCGGCGTTTACTTCTGGCGGAGAGAGAAGCGCCCGTACAAATGCCTGTTGATCGCGCCTGGAGAGCCGGATCATTTCCTGGGCCTGCTCCCGACGTTCAACCTCACGCCACACGGCATGCATCACGAAAGCCGTCATGGACTCTCCAAAGGATTTTGCTGCACGCAAGATTTTCAGCTTGTCCTTTCGGGGTAGCCGCACCTCGAGACGCTCCGTTGCGGTCTCGGCCTCTCGCTTGGGAGTCTGAGTTTTTTGAGGTTTTAGTGTGGCTGCGCTCATTGGGAAGTCCAGTGCTTAAGAAGTGTACGGATATACACCGTACAATGCAATAGTTCGCTTCTCGTAAGACGATCGAGGTCATTCACCGTTTAGAGGCCTTGTAGGAGGCGCCAGCGTTGACCTGAACGGCGATGGGTGGCTGTTTCCGCCCCCAGAGGATTCGTCGAAGCCCTAAGAGGCTGGAAGAGCCCGTTAGCCCAATCGACAGCAGCAATCGAAAGCAAGCCCGTTTTGGGCGGGATGCAGAAACCCCGCTTACGGACGTATCCGTAAACGGGGCAATAGGTTCTGATTCATGGGCCTGGGTAGAGTTGAACTACCGACCTCACGCTTATCAGGCGTGCGCTCTAACCACCTGAGCTACAGGCCCCTCGCCGCACGCTAACTCGCGTTGGCGCAGAGTTTTGCAAGTTAGTCCGCCGCTGGAGGGGGGTCAATCGTCCTCGCACGGCCACTTTGACGATTCCGTAATTCTGTTTTCATAGACCGGTCATACTCCGCAGTGAGTATTTCGGCATGCCCCTCATCCAGCCGAAATCCGCACATCAGAGAAGTGCCGGGACTCGACTCACCCGACGCGGCGTCACGCTCGTCGAAGTCATGATGGTCCTGGGCATACTCGGCATCATTGCCGCGATCGCGATTCCCCGCTACGCGGGGACCAAGGATAACGCATTCATCGCCGCCATGAAGGCCGACCTGCATACTGCGGCCGTCTATGAGGAGCAGTACGCTGCGGAGAACCACGGCCAATATTTTTCCGGCGTCGCGACGTTCGACAACCCAGTCGAAGGATTTCGCGCATCGAGAGGAGTCACCGTCACCCTTACAGCCGTGAATCTCCTGGGTACTCACCTCGCCGAGTGGTCCGGTAGCGCCCGCCACGTGCAGTCGCCCGAGAGCTGCGAGATCAGAAACGGATTGATAACGTGTACAACGGATGACCAGTCCACGACGGGACGTATCGCGCAAAACTAGTCCTCGTACTTCCTCGGATGCCCGGGATGCGGCTTCTCGATGTCCTCGGTATCGAACTCGTCGTCGAGATCGATTAAGTCGTCGTCGAGATCGTCGGCAAGATCGTCGTCGTCATCATCGTCATCGAGATCTTCGTCGTCGTCGAGACCTTCATCGTCGAGATCTTCGTCATCAAGATCGTCGAGCTCGTCCTCGATGTCGTCGTTCTCGTCGTCCTCCAGATCGTCCTCGAGATCCTCGTCCTCGGGGTCCGGATCGGGAGCCTTCTTCGCCAGCCACGCTTCTTTCTCTTCGTCCTCCAGGAAACCTCCCCCGGACTCCAGCCTGGCGCACATTACCGTGATCTCCTGGTGTTAGACCGAAGCGCGCTCGCGCTTCGCCTCGCGTGACAACTTCTTTCGATCATTGGCGCTGAGAAACCGCTTCCTCAAACGAATCGCGACCGGCGTGACTTCGATCAGCTCGTCTTCCTCGATGTACTCCAGCGCGCTCTCGAGAGTCAGCTCCCGCGGCGGCTCCAACTGGATGTTCTCGTCGCTGGATTTGGACCGCATGTTGGTGAGCTTCTTCTCTCTCGTCGGATTCACATCCATGTCCCCGGGTCGCGAGTTCTCGCCAACCAGCATCCCCTCGTAAACCGCGTCACCGGGTGCAACGAATAGGGTAGCGCGCTCTGCCAGATTAGCAAGCGCAAAAGCAACTATCACGCCCGCCTCCATGGAGACGAGCGTTCCGCGCATACGCCCTGCCAGCGGCCCCGCCCACGGCCCGTACTCGAGGAAACGGTGATGCATGATGCCGGTGCCGCGGGTGTCGGTGAGAAACTCGGAACGATATCCGAACAGTCCGCGCGCTGGAATCCGATACAGGAGACGAACCATCCCCTGGCCCGGGTTCTTCATCTCGAGCATCGAGGCGCGTCGGGGCCCCAGCTTCTCAATGACGACGCCCAGAAATTCTTCCGGGACATCGATGGCCAGCTCCTCATAGGGCTCGAGTCTCTCGCCGTTTGGACCCTCGCGCGTGATCACCCGCGGGCGCGAGACCTGAAACTCATAGCCTTCGCGCCTCATGGTCTCCATGAGAATCGTGAGATGGAGCTCGCCGCGGCCGGAAACCGTCCAGGTGTCTGTCGATTCGGTGTCCTCGACTCGGAGCGCAACGTTGCGCTCCAGCTCGCGGTAGAGCCGCTCCCGCACCTGACGCGACGTCACGAACTTCGCTTCCCTGCCCGCGAAGGGAGAGTTGTTGACCAGGAAATCGACCGAGATCGTCGGCTCCTCAACAGAGATTCCCGCGAGACGCTCCGGATGCTCGATGTCCGTGACGGTCAGACCGATTTCAACGCCTTCCAGTCCAGCGAGCGCGACGATCTCGCCAGCGGAAGCCTCAGGAACCTCCAGCCGCTCCAGACC
>CADDZN010000188.1 GCA_902812375.1 bacterium
GTATTGGAACGGCATCAGCGCGCGATAGTGCTGGCTTGCGTAAGCTGACGGTCGCTCCGACGAGGAGCGGGAGCAGAATGTATGCGAGCTTCTTCATCGTGTTGAATATATCATCCGAGGCGCGAACCCTGCGGTTGATACCCGCCGTTTCTCACAAGGATCGAGCAGAGCTCACATGCAAACCACGGATTTTCCTCACCCCCCACTCTTCTTCGAGAGCTGGTACAACATTGGACGGACAGCAAGCCTCTCGATCATCGGATTTGCCGCACTCATCATCCTGCTTCGCGGATCCGGCAAGCGCACGCTGTCGAAGATGAACGTGTTCGATTTCGTTTTCGTTGTCGCCGTAGGATCGGTGTTCGCGTCGACCATACTGTCGAAAGACGTCACCCTTGTGGAGGGATTTGCCGCTCTGGTGGCCCTCGTTGCATTTCAGGCGATCCTGGCAAAAATCGCGGCGCACTCGGAGCGAGCCGAGCGAATCATCAACGGCGACCCTGCGTTGTTATTCTCCAAGGGCCGGTTCCTACACGGAGCGCTCAAGAAGGAACGAGTAACGGAAGAAGAAGTGCGCGCCGCGATCCGCGCGAAGGGAGTAAGCAGAATGGAGGACGTGGACGCAGTCATCCTCGAGAATGATGGCAGCCTATCGGTGGCGTGGGACGCGAAGGGACCGGGCAACAGCAGCCTCGTGGATGCACAGAGTCCGAACGATTAACTTTCATCATTAGTCAATTCCCCGCTTCCCGGAGAAAGCCTTGGCGGCCAAGGGATCGAAGAACACCGGCTATCGAACGTTTCTCGACGCGAGAGGCCGGAACTGGGAAGTGTGGATGGTGCATCCGTCTTCGATCGAGCGGCGCCGGATGGAGCGCCGCTCCCCAGTCGAGAACGCCGTATTTTTGATCGAGCAGCGAGTGCTCGGCGATCGCCGATCACACAGCGGGACTCGCGGCGCTGTGGCGACTGAATACAGCTCCGGTTGGTTGTGCTTCGCAACCAATGGAGAGAAGCGGCGGCTGGCGCCCGTGCCGGTAAACTGGATGAGCGCCAACGATAGTCAGGTGGCCGAGTGGTGCCGGATCGCGAAGAGAGTGGTAAAGTGCGGTCCGACATGGGAACCGGCCGATGAGCTCGTGGTCGACAGCCCGCCACTTCACGTTGAGCCCGAGCGTCGGAAGAAACCGGATCCGACTGCTCCGCCAGTGCCTCCTAACGCAGCGGAGCGCGAGAAGAAGAACTGAAGACATCTACGCCGAAACTCCGAAGGCCACGCTGGCGTGCGTAGCCCAGATAGGGCAAGCGAAAGATGTCCTCGAGACTTCGTAGCAGAGAGTAATGATTGTAGGGCCGCGTCGACACAGTACCGGGCCTGATGAACCGCGAAAGCAGAACGGCGCCGGTGCGTCCGCCTCCCGGCCCATTTACGCCGGGCTTGGCGGTGTTCGGTCCGGTCGGTTGGTTGCAGCACGCCCTGGCATCGATGCTCAGAGCTTCATCGAAGTTGATGACAATAAGACCATCCGATTTGTATGCTGGCGAGCTCATGATGATTGGAATCCAGTGCTGCAGAAACTTGTCGGCGGACTCGAGGCTGCCGGGCTCACCGTTTTTGCAGGGGCGGTCGTGTCCGTCGTGGCAGAGATTCGGTGAGATGAAGACGAGATTTGGAGTGCTCTGAACGGAGCGCAGGGCCTCCTCGAGTTTGGTGAGAGGGACGACATTGCGTTGGCAGGTCGGGAAATCAATAATCGCGTGGAAGTAGACGAACGGATCGTGCTTGGCAGCATACTGGTCCGTCGGAGTGGCGCCCTCAGTCGGATCGACAGTGTCGAGCGGAGGATGACCGCACGTTGCCGCCTCACGCGCCGGGTCGTTACCCATATCCTCCATGAACGCACCCCAGGTGAGCTTCCTCGCCTCGAGCTGGTTAGCGATTGTCTGAACGTGCGCGGGGTAAACGCATCCGTCGCCAATGGGCTGACCGTCTCGTGCGACACCGGTCTCAACGAAATCATTGAAGTGCGGGCAGTCAATCTGGGTTTTCGGGGTTGGCGAAACGCCCGCGATCATCGCGAGGTAATTGGGAAGACTGTAATGGGCGATGCCATAGTATTGCCGAAGGAATGCTCCAGTCTTCCGAAGCGTATCGGCGAAGAAAGGAGCCCGTGGATGCGCATTGAAGGTCGAATCGAAGCCTTCGTTCTCGAGCACGATGATGAAAACGTGCCGAATGGGCGGCATTCGAGTTGGACGTTGCTGGGAGGAGACGGAGCCGGCTCCGACGAGAGAGCTAGCCGAAAGAGAAGCGAGAAGCGCGAATGAGCGAGTGATCTGCATGTTTGAAACTTGTCTTGGGCGCATTCTTCCGCTAGCCCAGTTGCACTTCGTCTTCCGTGTGACTACCTTCACGGCCATGATACTTGTCTCTTGCCGTCGCCATCACCATGCGCACCTCCACAGCCTGACGGGCTGGGGCAGCAGGCGCACGTCCGTGTGATTAGCTAACGGTTTCGAGCGCAGGTTCCCGCGGCCCGTCCACTTTGGATGGGCTTTTTCTTTTCCCCCAATTCAATGCTCCGCATCGCGCTACCAAATAAGGGACGTCTTGCCGACGAGACCCGAGATCTTTTCAACGACGCCGGGCTCGACGTCAGACTCCAGTCCGGGCGCTCGCTTACCGCCTCGCTAGGCGGCGAGTTCGAGGCGATCTTCGTACGCGCAACCGACATTGCCGAATTCGTGGCAGACGGTGCCGCTGATGCCGGAGTTACCGGCTGGGACCTCGTCCGCGAATCCAGACGGGATGTCGTCGATCTTCTCGATCTGGGTTTCGGCAAGTGTCGGGTAGTGGTCGCAGCGCGAGACGAAAGCAGCACCGATTGTATCGCCGACATCGCGGAGGGCTCGAGAGTGGCGACCGTCTTCCCTGCTCTCACCACCGAGTTTTTCGCGAGTCATGGCAGAACCGTGCAAATCGTGCCGGTGTCGGGCGCGGTAGAAGTAGCGCCGCACTTGGGCATCGCCGACTTCATAGTGGACATCACGTCGACGGGATCGACGCTCAGGATCAACGGACTGCGCGAGATCTCGACGATTCTCGATTCGACTGCGAGGCTCGTCACGTCGAGCGCCAGAAAGCCAGCCGATACATGCGCGCTCAACGAGCTCGTTACGGCTTTGGCGTCCGTCATCTCGGCACGCGACCGACGGTATCTGATGGCGAACGTGCCCCGCTCATCGCTGCCCGCGATAAGAAGCGTATTGCCTGGCATCAACGGACCAACCGTCATCGATGTGCTCAACGGCGGAGACTTCGTCGCCGTGCATGCAGTCGTCGCCGCCGATTCCGTCTATCGGACGATTGCCGCCGTAAAAGAGCTCGGCGGCCGCGGAATTCTGGTAACTCGCATCGAGCGGCTGACGCCATGACATCATCGACCGTCGCTCCGACGTTCCGATTGAGCGGAGATCTGGCTGCTCTATCGCCGTGCGATCGCGCACTGCTGTTGGAACGAGCAACTCCAGCCGATTCCGCCATTAGCAAGGTGACTCGAAGCATCATCGACCGCGTGCGTGGTGAGGGAGACGACGCGCTCCTCGGCCTCGCCGCGGAGCTCGATCGCATCGCGCTTAAAAGCCTCGAGGTGCCGCGCGAGCTATGCGAGACTGCGCTCGCGAATCTGCCGGCACAATTGCGACGCGCAATGCTGCGCTCTGCCGCGAATATCGAAACGGTGCATCGACAGTCATTGCCGGCGATTGTCGAATCGGTCCCGGAGCCGGGAATGAGGATTGTCCGTCGACCTGATCCTCTCCGACGGGTGGGAGTCTACGCGCCGGGCGGTCGCGCCGCATACGCGAGCAGCGTTCTCATGGGTGCGATTCCGGCGCGAGTCGCGGGCGTCAGCGAAGTGTTCTTGTGTTCACCGCCTGATTCAACCGGATTACCAGCACCCACTGTACTTGCTGCGGCGGCAATCGCTGGCATTGACCGCGTATTTGCCGTTGGCGGTGCGGGCGCGATCGCCGCGCTTGCATACGGCACAGCGACAATTCCACGCGTGGACCGCATTGTCGGCCCCGGGAACAGCTACGTTGCCGAGGCGAAGCTACAGGTCTCGACTGTCGTCGGGATTGACTCGCCTGCCGGCCCCAGCGAGCTGCTCGTGATTGCCGACGCAACCGCGTCTTCCCAAACAATTGCGCTGGAGGTGCTGGCGCAAGCAGAGCACGATCCCATGGCGGTCGTAGTCGTCGTCGCTCTCGGCGATGATGTTGCAGCGGCAATCGCAGTCGAGATCGACACCCAACTCCCGTTGCAACCCCGCAGAGCGATCATCGCTGCCGCTTTGAGCGATCGTGGAGCACTTCTTACGGCCAACTCTCTCGATGAAGCGGTCGCGTTTGCGAATGAGTTTGCGCCAGAGCACCTGCTACTCGCGTGTGGCGGCGCCGAAGGTGCCGCGACGAAAGTGAAAACCGCGGGAACGATTTTCCTGGGCGTCACGAGCTCTGTCACTTACGGAGACTACATGTCGGGCGCCAACCACGTTCTTCCCACCGGTGGAACGGCTCGGTTCTACTCCGGGCTTTCTGTGCTCGACTTCTTTCGGTGGACGACTGTGCAAGAGATCGATCGCAGCGCGGCAGCGCGCCTCGGTATTGACGTGGCGATCTTCGCCGAGGCCGAGGGACTCCCGGCTCACGCGGCTGCGGCAGCAGCCTGGAACAGGCAATGAACGTCGAACTGAATGCGGAGCCGCGTGCTGTCACTCGTGGACTCGTGCGCGCGAGCTACGAGGCCATTTCGTTGTACTCGCCAAACCGCGCGCCCTGCCGAATAGATCTTAGCGATAACACAAACCTCTGGGGCGTTCCGCCGTCTGTGAGAGCGCTGCTCCACTCGAGCGCGGATTCTGCGGTCACGCGCTACCCGCGCGCGTACGCGGATGATCTCAAGCGAGCCATCGGTGCGTACCTTGGTGTGGCGCCGGAGTGGGTGGTCACTGGTTGCGGCTCCGACGACGTTCTCGATTCAACCCTGCGCGCGTTCACGGAGCCTGGGGAAACTCTCGCGTATCCAGATCCATCGTTCGCGATGGTCGAGACGTTCGCACGCATGAATGGGTTGGCTCCTCTCCCAATTCCGTTTACGGGGGATTTCGACGCGGATGCGGATGCGCTGCTCGGGAGCCGCGCTCCGGTTATCTATCTCTGTTCTCCCAACAATCCCACGGGGACAATTCTCGATCGGCGGACTGTGGAGCGCATAGCGAGAGAAGCGTCCGGCGTTGTCATTCTGGACGAAGCGTACGCGGAGTTCGCTGACGGCGATTGCCTTGATCTACTCTCGAAATCGGATCGGCTTGTCATCACGCGGACGATGTCGAAGGCATTTGGCCTCGCTGGCCTCAGAGTTGGCTACTCGGTAAGTGCGCCAAATCTCGCGAAGGAGATCGAGAAGTCTCGCGGCCCGTACAAAGTCAACTCGCTCGCCGAACGGGCGGCAGTTACAGCGCTAACTGAGGACAGGGCTTGGGTCGCAGCACGGGTCGCTGACGCACGAGAATCTCGCGCGCGATTGATCGCCGAGCTGGTGAGCCGAGGGTTCACTCCTCTCTCGTCTCAGGCCAATTTCGTGCTCGTTCCGATACCACGGGCCGAGTTGGTTTCGGTGTGCCTGCGCGAGCGCGGCGTCGCGGTTCGTCCGTTCGTCGCTCTCCGCGACATCGGCGATGTAATCCGCATCACGGTCGGTCCCTGGTCAATGATGGAAGAGTGCCTGACCGCGCTCGACGAGGTGCAGTCATGCGAGTGACGATCTTCGATTATGGTGCCGGAAATCTCCACTCTCTCGCAAAGGCGCTGAGGCCGGTATCGTCAGAGCTCCGCGTCGAAGAAGACCCAACGCAGGCAATCGAGACGGATGTGCTGGTTCTCCCCGGCGTCGGCGCATTCAGCGCGGCTGCGCAGCGCCTCCACACTGGTCGGGCTGCAATGCGTGATGCGCTACTCGCAGGCTTACCGTGCCTCGCAATCTGCCTGGGAATGCAGCTTTTGATGGAAGAGAGCGAAGAAGGAAAAGGTGAAGGTCTCAGTATCCTCGCTGGGCGAGTCGAAAAGTTGAATGCTGAGCGCGTTCCTCAAATCGGTTGGAACGAAATATCGGGTAGCTCGGATCCGGTATTCGACAATACCGGCCTCGATGTCGCCTACTTCGCGAACAGTTTTGTCTGTCGTCCTCTGGACGAATCTCGCGTCATCGCGTGGAGCACCCACGAAAACGACCGGTTCCCCGCGGCCGTGCGACTGAACAACGTCATCGGCGTCCAGTTTCATCCGGAAAAGAGCTCTACCTCCGGCGTCGCCTTCATTCGTTCCTTCATCGGGCAGGCGCGTCGATGAT
>CADDZN010000189.1 GCA_902812375.1 bacterium
CCGGCCGGGGGCTCACAGCGTGCCGGCCCAGGGCTGCGCGCGGGCTGTCCCTCGGTGCTCACTACTGGGAGAGGGGAACGGGGGATGCTCCTTTTATGAACGTGCGACACGATTCTAGCGCAGAACGCATGTGCGTTAGCCTTACTTTCTGGTGCCCCCTTTGCCAATGCGCGCGCAGGAACAGCCAGCTCGTAGCCACCGGCCGGCACGCCATCAGCCCCTGGCCGGTAGTTTTTATGTTGCAGTTAAAGCACTGGCCCGGTAGTCATATTTGCAGTTAGCCCCGATCAACAGTCGCACTTCGCAGCTCAGTCCGCCCCCTCAACCGCAGACGATTGCTAAAATCGCGACCGGCTGCTAGCTAATGGTAGTCGCACAAGGTTGGCCAAATGCGCTCGGTTCGTCTCAAGGTACAGTTAATAACCGCAGCCTCGCTCGCTCTCGTCGGAGCGGCGCCTGTCTCCCGCGCGCAGAGCCCGACCGAGCCGAGCTCACCAATAGTCTCGCGCCCGGGCAGGGCGCGGATCGTGGGCGTGATCGTCGACAGCGTCAACGACACTTATCTCCCCGGCGCCGATATCATCATCGAAGGCGGAGGGCCCGCGCTCCAGACCGATTCGGCCGGTCGGTTCGAGGTCGACAGTTTGCGCCCAGGCGTCTACCAGGTTGGCGTGCTGCATCCCTTGCTCGACTCGCTCGGGATCACACTGCTGACGCAACCGTTTCGCGTTGCCGCGGACACCACGAGCTTCGTGCTGATTGCGGTACCGTCCGCGCCCACACTCGTTCGACGTTCCTGCCCGTCGCGGCCCGGAGTTTCAGCGGTGGTTGGCCACGTTGCGGATCCGGAAACTCTCGAGCCAATCGCGCAGGCTGACGTATCAATTGCGTGGGTTGACGTCGACGTCTCAAAGAAGACCGGCATCGTGCGAACCCCGCGGCTGGTCCAGACTGTCACTGATTCGCTGGGAGCGTTCCGGATCTGCGGCCTCCCCAATTCGCTTCAGGCCACACTCCAGGCAAAGCGTGGTTCTGCTATAACGGCTGAGATTCCGATCTCCCTCGGCGACCGCCCGGTGGAGTTGCTCGCGCGAACCATCCTGCTTTCGTCCCGCGATTCGCTGACGAAAACGGGAAGTGCAACAGTCTCGGGCGTCGTCACACTCGATGGCGCCGCCACCCAAGCAGGAACGCAGATCGAGCTCGCGACAACCGGGATCGTCACGACGACGAACGAGAAAGGCGAGTTCACTCTGCGGAACCTTCCATCGGGCACGACTGTTCTGGTCGCTCGCCGTGTTGGTTATGATCCGGAAGCTATCCCAGTAGATCTATCGTCGCGCGACGACACCCGAGTCAACATCAAGCTCCGGAAAACCGCCGCGGAGATGGCGCTCGTTCGCGTGATGGCCCGCAGAAGGGCGGACCTCGAGAAAGTCGGCTTCACCGAGCGCAGGAAAACCGGATTCGGATTTTTTATGGGTCCGGAACGACTGGAGCAGATTCATCCCAGCTCGATCACCGACATTCTGCAACAAGCCCCGGGTCTCTACGTCATGCGGCGGCAGTTCGGTGATGCGATTGCGAGCTCGCACACGATGGGCAGCTCGTGCATCGAGTACTACCTCGACGGCGGGGCATACCTGGAAACGCGGCCCGGGGACATCAACAAGTTCGTGACCGGCGCCGAGATCGCGGCGGTGGAGGTGTACCAGGGGAACGCGCCCATCGAGTATGCTCGGGCTGGAGTGTCGTGCATCACGATACTGCTCTGGACTAAAGGGAAGATTCGCGGCTAGATCCCTGGCTGGAAGACATTGACTACCGGGCGGGGCTAAACTGCAAAGGCAAAATAAAAACTACCGGCCGGGGGCTAACTGCAAAATATGACTACCGGCCGGGGGCTCACGGCGTGGCGGCCCCGGGCGACGTGGCTGGCTGTCTCTCAATGCTCACGAGCGGAAGGGGAACGGGGAAATTTCTTTTGTGATCGCGCAGCAACATTGTATCGCGGTACCGAAGTGGAGTTGCACCCCCCGTCTCTTGTGCCCCTGTGCCAATGCGCGCGCAGGAACAGCCAGCGCGGAGCCACCAGCCGCTCCGCCCAGGGCTCCCGGCCGGTAGTCGTACGTTGACCTTGCAGTTTAGCCCCGCCCGGTAGTCGTACGTTGACTTCGAAGTTCAATAGAGAAAGATGCAATTGAGCCCGACCGTCCTCTGACTATCACTCATCGCCCCCCGCCTGCTGAGAATCGCCTGATTCGCCTTATCGTACCGCACCTCACCCCGCAGCACCACGTGATCAGTGAATCTGTACGCCGGCGTCACCGTCCCTTCCGACAGAACCGCTCTGGTATCCGTGCCTAGCCGCACGCCGCCGTCATCATGGAACGTCTCGGCCCGTAACGCTAACGAAAACTTGCGAGTAGCCGCGATGGTTGCATAACCTGCGACTCCTTTCCACGTCGCGTCCTCGCCCGGATTCACTCGGCTCGTTCCGTTCTCGATTGCGTAATCGCCGTTGACGCCGAGCGTGAGGACGCTAGTTGGCTTGAGGACAATTACAAGATCGAACGCGTTGCGGTTGGTGTGGTTGTCGTTAGCCAGCTCCGGCCCACCGATCCAATTGAGCAGAATGTTGAGCGGCGCCACCGGCGTCAGCGCGAGCTGAGCGCCAACGGACTTCGAGTGGTTGTTGTCGCGCAGCAGGTCCCACCCATTCACCACTTCCACCATCCCGGCGACTTTGCTGGAGAACGCGTAGCTCGCCTTCACCCCGGTGTGGGTGAACGGAATCGCGTATCCGAACAGAATCGACCGGCTGTAATTGTCGTTGTAGCCATCGTAACCCTCGATCACCTCGTAGCCCAGGTGCGTGACGTACTTGCCGACGTCGAAGCGCAAACCGCTGCCGAGTGGCGCGATGTAGGTTGCGAAGACCTGCTGAAGGTCGAATTGTGCGACCGTCACATCCTGCGTTTTCGAGATTTGCGGAACCGAATTGCCAGCGGCGATATCTACCCTGAACCCGGCATCGTTCGCCCTCACCGGCGCGATCTGCACCACGACTTCCGCCACGTCGAGATTGAAGGAGTTGTCGTTGTAGTCGAACACCCGGTAGCTGCTGGTTCCAGTCGTTGGGCGATTCGAGTTGAACTCATAGGCGCTGGAGACGAAAGCGTTGACGGCGATTTCGTCGAACCACTTGGGCAGCGGGATGACTGTCTTGACGGCAGTCGTCGCACTGTCGGGCGGTGCTCGGCCCGATACAATCGCGGCGACGACCAGCGAGTCGGAGCGGGGAGTTGAAGTTTGTGCGCTCGCGCCGGTCGCGACGGACAGCGCGAGCATTGTGGCAGTTGTTCGATGCATCTCGAGCTCCTTTGATGATGGGTTCAGGCTGCCGCGTCGTCCTTGACTGAGACCGTGAGGATCACGCTCTCGGAGCCGCTGATCATGTATTCGGGATAAGCCGACGAGCCGTGCTCGTGGATGTCCAATCCCTCGAGCTCTCCTTCCGGCGCAACTCGCAAAGTGCCGGTTGCCTTGACGGCATACATCAACGCCATCGCCGCGCTGAACGTCACCACTGCCACTGTCGCACTGCCGATGAATTGCGCTTTCAGCGTGCCGAATCCCCCGCCGTAGAACAGTCCTCGCACGACGGTCGACACATCCGCGCCAGTTGGCGTCGGCACACCGTACTTGCCGGCGGCGAACAGTCCGAGCGAAAGCGTGCCCCAAATGCCGCCGATCATGTGCACCGGCACAGCGCCGATCGGATCGTCGATGCGCAGGTACTCGAGCGCGTCGATTCCCCAGACGACGACAAGCCCGCCGCCAATTCCAATGAGAAACGCACCGATCGGATCTACCCAGTAGCAAGGGCACGTGATCGCGACGAGTCCAGCGAGAAATCCGTTCGTGGTGAGCGCGAGATCCCACTTCTTCGTGCGGACGTACGAGTAAAACAGCGCGGTCAATCCAGCCGAGCATGCGGCGAGAGTGGTGTTGAAGGAGACGCGTCCGATGCCGCCGATGTCGAGCGCTGAGAGAGTGCTGCCGGGGTTGAATCCGTACCAGCCGAACCAGAGAAGCAATCCTCCGGCTGCGCCGATGATCAGATCATGCGCCGGCATGGGTCCGCCGCCATCGCGTTTGAACACCCGACCGAGACGAGGACCGAGCGCGATCGCACCCGCGAGTGAGATCGCTCCACCGATCGTGTGGACGACGGTGGATCCGGCGAAATCGTGGAATGGGATGGGGCCCATGGTCGCGAGCCATCCATCCGGACCCCACGCCCAGTGACCGATGATCGGATAGATGAAGCCGGTGACGCCGACGCTGTACAGCAAATCTCCGACGAATCCGCAGCGGCCGATCATCGCGCCTGAAGTGATGGTCGAGCACGTGTCGGCGAATGCGAACTGGAAAACCCAGAACGCGAGCAGCGCCACGCCCGTAGATCCATAGGTCGCGGGGAGTCCATTGAGAGCAAACCCGTGCAGACCGATGAAGCCGTTCCCCGGCTCGAACATGAACGCGAATCCCCAGAGCCAGAACGTGACGCCGCAAATGCAGGTGTCAGCGATTCCTTCGACGAGGATGTTGACCGATTCGCGCGAGCGTGCGAACCCGGCCTCGAGCATCACGAAGCCGACCTGCATCCCGAAGACGAGAAACGCGGCGACGAGCGTCCACAACGTGTTGATCGCATTCACGGTTGCCATGGGATCAAGTGCTGGCGTTGCTGGTGCCGCTGACTGCGCGCCAAGCATTGACGGCAGAAACCATTTCGTCATCAGCGTCAGCACGATGCCGAGTCCGATGGCTTTGCCAAGGAAGAGCAGTCCGACGTGCCGCCGCATCAGGGGATCCTGCCGGTTCGTTCGCAACCGCTCGCTGATGGTTCGGAACCTGGTCATAACCGTTCTCCTCCGTCTAAAGGGTTTGAGCGCGAGCTCCGAGTGAGCTCGCTGCTCATTCTTCTCCAACTAGCTGTAATTCTTTTGCGGCCATAGCCTGCTGCAGTGCGTGTCGCTGTACTTCATCGACGGTAACTGGGGTGAGCGCCGCGTTGTCGCGCTCGCCAGTGCGAATGCGCACGACACGGTCGAGCGGCTGGACGAAGATCTTTCCGTCGCCGACCGCTCCGGTGCGCGCGGCGTCGATGATCGCGTTGATGGTGGGCTCGACGAACGGCTCCGAGCACGCCATCTCGACTTTTATTTTTTCGTGGAATTGCAGGAGGAGCTTCGTCCCTCGTCGCACCGTGACGGTGTCGCGTTCGCCGCCGTGGCCACTGGCGCGCGTGATGGTGATGCCGGTGACTCCGGCGCGGAACAGCGCTTCCTTGACGGCGGGTAGTCGATCGGGCCGGATGACGCAGCTAATGAGTTTCATTTGACCTCCGATTGGGTGGTGGGTTGAGTTGGGAAAAACAAAAAGCCCCCGCGTTCATCATGCGAAACGCGAGGGCATTGGAAATCGAGGTTTGGTCTTATCTCATTCTGCTCTAACCGGAACGCTCGATAACCCCCACGCGCATGCGCTGGCGGTTATTCCGGGGATTCGAGTTTGAGACTTGGCGAGCAGACAGTGACATTGGCTAGCTGGTGTTAGCGGAGAACTTCCAAGGCGCGAAGACTAGGCCGAAACATTCGAATGTCAATAGAGAATGTTTTTATTAGGGGCGAGTTTTTGACCGCAAAGTCAACGTACGACTACCGGCCGGGAGCCGTCGGCGGAGCGGCTGTTGGCTACGCGCTCGCTGTTCCTGCGCGGCACATTTGCACAAGGGGCATGAGAGAGTAACGCGGAAGCGCTTTGGTGCTGCGAACATAGTCTGCCGCGCATTCCGAAGAATTTTCCCTTGCCCCTTCCGCTCATGAGCGCTGAGGGACGGCCAGCGCAGAGCCCCCAGCCGGCACGCCAGGAGCCCTCGGCCGGTAGTCACATTTTGACCTTGCAGTTAATCACCCGCGGTAGTCGTACATTGACTTTGCAGTTTAGTCCTTGGCTGGTAGTCATACTTCGCGGTTAACGACAACCCGCGCGGCTACCTTACCACATGCCCGCACAACTAGGACTCGGCCTCGCCGCGCTGGGCCGTCCCGGCTATGTGACGTTGAACCACGCAAGTGATCTAGGCCATCGGTACGACCCGGCGAGCATGGAAGCCCACGCTCATGAGGTCCTTGATGCAGCGTACGACGCCGGGATCCACTACGTCGACGCAGCTCGTTCCTACGGCCGCGCGGAGGATTTTCTCGCGAGCTGGCTGCGCAAGCGAAACATCCAACCCGGAGAAATCACAGTAGCATCGAAGTGGGGTTACACCTACACCGCGGGTTGGTCTACGCGCGCTACGCAGCATGAAGTG
>CADDZN010000190.1 GCA_902812375.1 bacterium
GGCGCCGACGCCGTTTCGGGAATCGTCCAGATCTTTACCCGAAAAGCTTCATCCACTCCGCGCGCTTCCGTTGGCGCACGTGCCGGAACTTACCGATCGCTCGATATCGATGCGGCTGCGAGCGCGACCAACGACCTTGCTGGCCTTTCCGTGGGTGCCGCCCATCACTCCACCGAGGGCATCCTCCCGTTCAACAACGCTTATCGAAACGGCACTCTGAGTAGCGCCCTTTCTCTGGCGCGAGGCGCCGCGGGGGATGCGACTCTTTCCGCACGTTACACCACCGCGGAATTTCATTTTCCAACCGATTTCGCCGGACGCGCGGTAGACAGCAACTCCTACACTGTCGAACACAGGCTTACGGTTGGCCTCGATGCGTCGCGAAATCTCTCGCAATATGCGCAGGCGCATCTACTCGCGGGGACGAATGAGGTCTCAGAGCTCTCGGAAGACATTGCGACCCCATTTGGTGCGTCCGTTCCACGACACTCGGCGTCCAGGACTCGCGGGAACCGTCGCAATGCAGAAGGCCGAATCAGTCTCTTCTTGCCAGCCGCGGCAACGCTCACCATTGGCGCGAATTACGAGCGCCAAGTCGAACACAGCTCGAACCTATCCGCGCCGGTTGGAGACCCACTCGCGCAGACCGACTCATTCGATGCCTCTCGTCACGACCTCGCCTATTACTCGGAGTTACTCGGAAACCCGCGCGATTGGTTCTCGTACACGCTCAGTGGCAGAGTCGACGACAACTCAGACTATCCTCGTGCCGGCACTTACCGTTTTGCGGTTGGCCTCGGCGCTGCTCGCCGCCTGAGAGCTCGTGCTTCACTGAGCACCGCGTTCAATGCGCCGGCGTTCAACCAGCTTCGCCCGACTCTCTATACCGTTGGAAGTCCGAACCTCGATCCGGAGCGAGCGCGATCCGCTGAGATTGGACTGACGAGTGGCTTCGATACACAGTGGCTTCGACTGAACGCGACCTACTTTACCCAACGGTTCTCGGACCTGATCCAGTATGTGGATGGCGGACCTCCAACGTATAAAGGGAGCTACGCAAATCTCACCGGCGCCAGCTCGGATGGTTACGAGGCCGAGCTCGATTTCTCGCCGATGATGGTGCTCAGAGCGACTGCGAGTTTCACCGTGGTGAACCCGCGCATTACCGAAGTCTCGCCAGACTATCAGGGCAGCGATCGGCCTGGAGACGCGCTCATTCGGCGACCCAGCCACTCGGGCAATCTCGTGATCAGTTATGCGCGGCCCGCCCGCGCCAGTTTTGGAGCTGCCCTCAACTTCGTTGGGAAACGGGCTGACCTGGATTTCACCGAATTCCCATCTTCGCGAATAACCCTTCCTGCGTACGCGAAATTGGATATTTCGTGCGACTTTCCGCTCGCGTCGGCGGAGCGGGGCGGAGTGACGCTCAATGCGCGCATCGAAAACGCTCTCAACAAACGGTACGAGGATGTCTTCAACTTCCGATCCCCTGGCCGGACGATCCTACTGGGCGCTCGAGCGACAACGCTCTTTTGAGGCGCTTGTCCGAGCGCGAGTGTCCACTGTCCACGCGACTAACTGCAAAGGCAAAATAAAACTACCGGCCGGGAGCTGATGGCGTGCCGGCCAATGGCTCCGCGCTGGCTGTTCCTTCGCGGCGCATTCGCAAAGGGGGCACGAGAGAGTGACGCGAATGCACCTGTTATCCTACGATATCAGCTTGCCGCGCATATACAAAAGAAAGTTCCCCATTCCCCTTCCGCTCAGGAGCATTGAGGGACAGCCCGCACGTAGCCCTGGGCCGGCACGCTGTGAGCCCCCGGCCGGTATTTTTATTTTGCCTTTGCGGTTAGACCGGTAGTCGTATTTTGACTGTGCAGTTACGCCCCAGGATTACATTCCTCGAATGCCCCTCAGCGTAACCGAAGCAATAGTCCTCCACGCGTTCGACTACCTCGAGAGCTCGCGGATTATCCGGCTGCTCACGCGGAACGCTGGAGTGCAATCGGTGCTTGCGCGGGGTGCGCGGAAGTCGCGCGGCCGCTATGGGTCCGCGCTCGATTTATTCGCGGAAGGAACCGCGCAGATCTACACGAAGACAGGCCGCGAGCTTCAGAACCTCAGCTCGTTCGAGGTAACTCGCTCGCGTGACGAGTTGGCGCACGACATCGGGCGGTTCACCGCCGCCTCGGCTGTCGCCGAGCTCGCGCTTCGTTTCGCGGGCGAAGAGGAAAACACGCTCCTCTATGACACTGTCTCCGACGTCCTCGATCGTATTGCTCGCTCCACTCCACCGCAGACGATCGAACAGGGTCTCGCTGGCTGTTGGAGAATTGTTTCTGTTCTCGGCTTTACGCCCGAGCTCTCGAGTTGCTCCTTGTGCCACACTCCTTTGCGCGAATCGGACGACGCGATTTTCGCGCACGCGTCGGGGGGAATAGTCTGCACGGCGTGTAGCAGGGTCGCGCGAGGCGGGCGGCGGCTTCCCGCTAGTGCGCGCGGGTTGATCAGGGAGTGGTTAGAGGATGGTGTGTCGGCACCACTAAGCGAGC
This sequence comes from bacterium, assembly GCA_902812375.1. Lineage (GTDB taxonomy): Bacteria > Gemmatimonadota > Gemmatimonadetes > Gemmatimonadales > Gemmatimonadaceae > UBA4720. The sequence continues at coordinate 2,553 of CADDZN010000190.1, forward strand.
CGGAATCGCGCTCCCACCAACGATTGCTTCGCGAGTTCCTGGCTGCGCATCTGACTGATGATCGTCCGCTCAGGGCGTTCGCGGTGTGGGAACACGAGCGCTGGAGCGCGGCGTGATAATCGGTACGGCGGGCCATATCGATCATGGCAAGACCGCTTTGGTTCGCGCTCTCACCGGCGTCGATACCGACCGGCTTCCGGAAGAAAAACGTCGTGGGATCACTATCGACCTTGGGTTCGCTCCTCTTCCTCTCGACGGCATAGGCACGGCAGGTGTCGTCGACGTCCCGGGTCACGAAGATTTTGTTCGAAGCATGCTCGTTGGTGCGAGCGGAATCGATCTGGGTTTGCTCGTCATTGCATCCGATGAGGGTGTGATGCCGCAGACGCGGGAGCATCTTCTCATCCTCCAACTGCTTCAGATTCCGCGTATAGTTGTCGCGCTCACCAAGGCCGATCTCGTCGATGAAGAATGGCTGTCTCTCGTTCGCGCGGACGTCGAGTCCCTCCTCCGGGATACAGAGTTAGATGTCGCGGCGATTGTCGCCTGCTCGGCTCGTACTGGCAAAGGAATCGCGCAACTTCGGGATGCGCTTACCGCGGCGCTCAGCGATGCTTCTCCCCGCGCCATCGACGATCTCTTCAGGTTGCCGATCGATCGCGCTTTCTCGATCCGAGGTACGGGCACCGTCGTTACCGGCACGGTCTGGAGCGGAGAGCTGGCCACGGATTCTCTGGTGAGAGTGCTTCCTGCTGACAAAGTTGCCAGAGTCCGGCGGATCGATCAGCACGGCGCGATTGTGGACACGGGTCGAGCGGGCGCACGGACAGCAGTAGCACTGGCCGGGCTCGAAGTAGGCGACGTTCCGCGAGGAAGCGTTCTGGTCACAGATCCGTCGTGGCGCGCGACTACTTTGTTCGAGGCTTCAATCGCCTTGGCGGCAGATGTAACGGAGAGCATTTCACCGCGGACAGAGCTTCGACTCCACGCCGGTGCCAGCGAAGTAAGCGCCAGGGTCACTTTCGCATCAGCCGCGGCTGATGGTGCTCGCCTGGCAAGACTTCAAACCGATTCGCCAATCGTGTTGCGTGGCGGCGACCGTTTCGTGCTTCGATTACCAGCGCCGCTGCGAACCGTCGGCGGCGGAAGTGTTATCGATCCATACGCTCGGCGACGCGCGCTTCCTCGACTTCCCGCGCGGGAGTTGAACGACCTCGTCGCTAGTCCCGAGGCGCGGTTGCGATTCATTCTGCGCTCTGAATCCCTGCGAGGCGTCCCTATCAGCGAGGCCTCAGCACGAGCCGGACTCAGCCCAGGCGCACTCTCGAGCTTGAGGGAATCAGACAGGATCCACGTCGGCATCCACAACTTTTTTGCTGCCGAAGATGTCCAACAGGTTATGGCAAGGGTACAGCGTATCATCGCGGAGTTCGAGGTCCATTCGCCTCTGAGTTCGGGCGTTCCGGCAAGAACACTCAGGGAAAGCCTGCATGCCCACGAAGAGTTGGCTGACATTTCGCTTCGTGAGCTTGCACGGCTGGGTGAGATCGAGCTCGCCGGACCCGTAGTGCGACGCGCCGGTTGGAAGCCATCGCCAACTTCTAGCGACCTCGATCTCAGTAACCACCTGGCGCATGATATTTGCGCTGCTGGCCGCGAGCCACCGAGCGTCGACGAGCTTGTCGCGCGCTACGGTAGCTCGGTCCCTGCGGTTCTCCACTTTCTGGAGCGGCAGGGGCGGCTCGTTCAGGTGGAGCCGGGCCGCTATTACGACCGAAGTGCTGTGGGCGAGCTGATTGCAAAGCTGAAGGACGCGATGGTGCCGGGCCAGGCCTATGTGCCCGCCCAGCTTAGAGATATCCTCGGATTTTCGAGGAAATATCTGATTCCGTTTCTGGAGTTTTGCGACAGGCAGGGGATGACTGAGAGGCGTGGACAGGGAAGGGTACTGGGGCAAACACCTGGTATTCTGCTTGACAGCCTCAGCCGTTACTCGTAAGTTCGCCCGGAGTACAAGTGTCCACCTTTGTAGGAGTTAGCGTCTAGAGATCCTCTTTCGTCAGTCTTTGGAGACAACATGAAGCACCTGTGGCGGGCGCTGTTGTTGGTGCTCGTGCTCGGCGCGTTCATGCCAGGTCGTTCGGCGGCTCAGGGGAGTTCTACCCAAACCGGCGGAGGACAGGGCGCCGGGTTGCAACTCGGACAGAATTATCCGAATCCGGTCAATCAGGACACCAGAATTCCGTTCATCATTGGTGACTCGCAGGGATGCACGGATTCCGGACGTCTACACCGCGTAAGTCTCAGGATTTACAACTTGCTGGCGCAGCTTGTGGCTGTGCCGCTTCTTCAGGGCGGTGGGAGCGATGCCGGCGGCGAGCCGCTGGATGGGTTGCAGTTGACGTGTAATCAGTACGTCGCCTACTGGGACGGAAAAAATTCGCAAACGGGAGAGGATGTCGCCTCTGGCATCTACCTCTACCGACTCGAGGTCGATGGAAAGCAGGTAGTCAAGAAGTTGATCGTCAGGAAGTAGCATCCCAATTGAATCACCGAAGAGACGCGCATGGCTTAGCCATGCGCGTCTCTTTTTTTCGCACCAAAGACGGCGCTGGGTCAGATGACTCTGCCAAGGTGGCGGGTTTTATGCGGCACCCGCATTGCAAAATCCGAGTCGATAAAACTCCTCAAACACAGCAATCATGATCAATCCTGACCGCCTAACAGTCAAAGCAACTGAAGCTCTAAATGAGGCCGTGGATCTCGCCCGCCGTACGGGAAATCCCCTGGTCTACGACCTCCACCTCCTTATGGCACTCCTGAACCAGGACGAGGGGATTGTAGTTCCCATCCTTCAGAAGCTGGGTGTCAGCGTCGCCCAATTGCGCGAAGCAGTCGGGCGCGAAATGGCTAGGTACCCCAAGCAATCGAACGCGCAGCCAACCCTTTCCCGCGAGCTAAACCAGGTCTTCGATAAGGCTGAGGCCGACGCTCGCGAGCTCGGTGACGACTTCGTCTCGGCTGAACACTTCTTACTCGCGCTGTCCGACGTCAAAGGCACCGAAAGCAAGAACCTGATGGTCGGAGTGGGTGCAACCCACGACGCTTTGCTCGAGGCTCTCCAGACAGTGCGCGGTTCACACCGCGTCACCGACCAGAACCCGGAGAACCAGTACCAGGCGCTCCAGCGCTACACTCGCGATCTCACCGACGACGCGCGCAAGGGCAAACTCGATCCGGTGATTGGTCGTGACGAAGAAATTCGGCGGGTGATCCAGATTCTGTCACGGCGCACCAAGAACAACCCTGTTCTCATTGGGGAGCCAGGTGTTGGGAAGACCGCGATCGCCGAAGGGCTCGCCCAGCGCGTCGCCAACGGTGACGTCCCTGAGAGCCTGAAGAACAAACGCCTCGTCGCGCTGGATCTTGGCGCCCTCATCGCTGGGGCGAAATTCCGCGGCGAATTCGAGGAACGCCTCAAGGCAGTACTCAAGGAGGTTACCGAAGGTGAAGGCCAGTTCATCATGTTCATCGACGAGATACACACCCTCGTCGGAGCAGGGAAGGCGGAAGGTTCAATGGACGCGGGGAATATGCTGAAGCCGATGCTCGCCCGCGGTGAGCTGCGTGTTGTCGGCGCTACGACGCTCGATGAGTATCGCAAGAACATCGAAAAAGACGCGGCCCTCGAGCGGCGGTTCCAGCCGGTGTACGTCGGAGAGCCGAGTGTCGAGAGCACCATTGCTATTCTTCGCGGGCTCAAGGAGCGGTACGAAACGCACCACGGCGTCCGTACCACCGATGGCGCCATTGTCGCCGCT
>CADDZN010000191.1 GCA_902812375.1 bacterium
GTCAAGGGCTTCCCAGCCGAGGTCCGAAAGCTCCTCGAAAAAAACCATCTCACGTCGCCTTCCACTCACCTCGGCTGGGAAGCCCTTTACAACTGGCAGAAAGCAATCGACGACTCGAAGCGCATTGGCCATCAATGGATCACGCTTCCTTGGATACCCGAGGAGAAAAGAAAGACCGTCGAAGACTGGAGAGCTATCGCCTCCCGCTTCAATCGCGCTGGAGCCCAGGCACGATCCGCCGGACTTCGCTTCGCCTACCACAACCACAACTTCGAGCTCGCGTCGCTCGCTGGCACGCGTCCACTCGACATTCTGCTGAACGACACCGATCCGAGCCTCGTTGATTTCGAGATGGATCTTTACTGGGTCATCTTCGGCGGCGGAGAGCCGATCGATTACTTCAACCGCTTCCCCGGTCGCTTTCCGCTCGTGCACGTCAAGGATTCTGCGGGACCCCCGGACAACAAGATGGTCGACGTCGGCAAAGGCACGATTGACTGGCCAAAGATCTTCTCGCAAAGCAAGAGAGCGGGGATCAAGCACTACTTCGTCGAGCACGATGAGCCAGCGAATCCCATTGAAACGATTCGCAACAGCTACAGATATCTCCACGCCGTGCGATTCGCGTAAATCACCTTCAGGAGCAGTATCTAGGAGCAGCATCTAAATGATCCGGAAGAAAGTCACGCGACGTGAGTTCGTCGCCGACGCAGGGAAAATTGGACTCGGCGTCATGATCGTTCCGCGCCATGTACTCGGCGGAGTTGGATACCAGGCGCCGAGCAATACGATGAACTTCGCGGTGATCGGGTTCGGAGGGATGGGATCGGAGAACGCGCTCGAGCTCGCCAAAACCGAGAACCTGGTCGCGTTCGCCGACGTCGACTTCGGCTACTCGGAGAGCAAGGTCGCCGAGAAGTTGAAGGATGACCAGAAGAAGGACCGGCCCGAAGGCATCGTGCTCAAGCAGAAGTTCGACAAGGCAGCTCGCTACTCGGATTACCGCGAGATGCTCGACAAGCAGAAAGACATCGATGGCGTCGTCATCGCGACGCCCGATCACGTGCACGCCGTGGCGGCGAAGGCGGCAATGCAGGCCGGCAAGCACGTCTATGTGCAGAAGCCGCTCACCTATTCGGTACACGAAGCGCGCGTCCTCCGACAGCTCGCGCTCGATAATCCGAAGATCGTCACCCAGATGGGAAATCAGGGCCACTCGAGCGAAGGCGCGCGACTCATCAACGAGTGGATCCAGGCGGGAATCATCGGGCCCGTGCATGAAGTGCACGTCTGGACCAACCGTCCGGTAGTGTATTGGCCGCAGGGCGTGCCGCGCCCAACCGGCGCGCCTGCCCCCGCGCCATCGCCCGGCCCATTCGACAATCCCTACAGTTTCCGTTACGTCAACCAGGTGCTCGCGTCGGCGCTCGGGTCGTATCCCGTTCCACCGGGGCTGCACTGGGATCTTTATCTCGGCCCGGTGGCGGAGGATGTTCCGTATCACCCGATCTATCACCCGTTCAACTGGCGCGGGTGGATCAACTTCGGCGTCGGGGCGCTCGGCGACATGGGCGCTCATCTCATCGATCATCCGTATTGGGCACTTGGCCTTACCTATCCGACGAGCATCGAGGCGACGTCGACGCAATGGGGAACGATGCCGATTCCGCCCGATCCACACGCGGCGGCTGGGACTCGCGAGGCGAGAGGCTACAACAAGCCCGTGTCGTATCCCGTCGCAACATCGGTTCACTACCAGTTCGCTGCGCGCGGAACGCAGCCTCCGGTGAAGCTCAATTGGTACGATGGCGGGCTCTATCCGCCGCGCCCGGATGTTCTTCCGGACGATGTCACGCTCAAGAGCGAAGGCGGCGTGATCTTCATCGGTGAGAAGGGAATCCTGATGAACGACACCTATGGCTCGAATCCGCGGCTCTTTCCGGTTTCTCTCACCGAGGAAGCAGCGTTGGTGCCGAAGACCTACGAGCGCATCCCGTGGAGTCACGAGCTCAACTGGGTCAAAGCAATCAAGGGTGAAGCAAAAGCGAGCTCGCCACTCGAGTACGCCGCGCAGCTCACCGAGACGATGCTGCTTGGAATTGTCGCATTGCGCACGGGTCAGGGCAGGAAGATCTTGTACGACGGCGAGCGGAGCCTGATCACCAACATTCCCGAAGCGAACCAGTACCTGACGCGAGAGTATCGCGCGGGCTGGGCTATCTGAATAACTCCAGCACGAGGGTTACATGATCCATGGAACGGCGGCGCGCACGGCGATCATTGGTCAGCTCGCGCTGATTGTCGCGGGATGCACCCAGATGGGAAACAACGTGTCAATGGCAAGTAACACTTCGGACACGAGTGGATTGACGTCCGAACAAGTAGCGGCCGGATGGCGATCCCTCCTCGATCCCAGCCTGTCTCAATGGCGGGGTTACAAGCAGCAAACCGTTCCCGCTGGCTGGAGCTACGCCAATGGCGTGCTGACGAAAACGGGCTCCGCCGAAGATCTCGTATCCAAAAATCAGTTCGGAAACTTCGAGCTTGCATTTGACTGGAAGCTCGCCCCGGGCGGAAATGCCGGTGTTTTCTATCGCGGCACCGAGGAATACGATCACATCTACTGGAGCGCTCCCGAGTACCAGCTACTGGACGACGCAGGGCATCCCGACGGGAAGAGCAGACTGACCTCCGCAGGAGCGGCGTACGCATTGTATCCGTCGCCTGCAGGTGTCGTGAAACCAGCGGAGCAGTGGAACTCCTCGCTAATCGTCGTGAACGGAAATCGCGTTCAGCATTGGCTCAACGGACAGAAGCTTCTCGAGTACGAGCTTGGCAGTCCCGACTGGGAGGCGAAGGTGAAGGCGAGCAAGTTCGCGGCGTATCCCAACTACGGGCGCGCCTCACGCGGATACCTCGGGCTCCAGGGTGATCACGACGGCACGCTCCAACTTCGCAACATCCGAATTAGGGAGATCAAATGACGGCGACCGCAGTGGGCGCTGAGCGGGGAGCCCGCACCCGGCTTTCTGCGATGATGTTCCTGGAGTATTTCATCTGGGGCGTCTGGTTTGTAACAATGGGCACCTACCTCGGCCAGACCCTTCACTTCACCGACCGCGAGATCGGCCTCGCTTACGGCGCAACCGCTATCGCCGCGCTGGTCTCACCGTTTTTCATCGGTGTCGTTGCAGATCGCTACTTCTCCAGTGAAAGGCTGCTGGCGGCTCTGCACTTCATCGGGGCAATCGTGATATACCTCGTGTCTCTCCAGACATCGTTCGGCGCTTTTTATCCATTGCTGATTCTCTACGCGTTGTGCTACATGCCGACGCTTTCGCTCACAAACTCCATCTCCTTTCACCACGTAGCGGATCCGGCGCGCGAGTTTCCATTCATCAGGGTGCTCGGAACATTCGGGTGGATCGTTGCGGGAACGCTCGTCGGCAAGTTCCTGCACGCAGATGCGCGGGTGCTTCCCCTACGACTCGCAGCCGGCGCGTCTCTACTGCTGGCGGTCTACTCGCTCTTCCTGCCGCATACGCCACCCAAAGCCGCTGGCACTCAGTTCCGTGCGAGGGAAGCTCTGGGCCTCGACGCGCTGTCACTTCTCCGTAACCGCGACTTTCTCATTTTCGTCGCGGGATCCTTCCTTCTTTGTATTCCGCTCCAGTTCTATTACAGCTTCGCAAATCCCTTTCTGAACGAGATTCACGCGCCCGACCCGGCTTTCATCCAGACATTTGGCCAGTGGTCGGAGCTTGGCTTCCTTCTGGCCCTGCCGATCTTGCTGCGGAAGTATGGGATCAAGGTCATAATGCTGGTTGGCATGGCAGCTTGGGCATTGCGCTATCTCGCCTTCGCGAACGGAAACATCTCGAGTGGAATGTGGCTGCTGTACGCGGGGATACTGCTCCACGGAGTCTGCTACGATTTCTTCTTCGTGAGCGGACAGATCTATACCGACCAACGTGCCGGCGAGAAGATCCGCGCAGCGGCACAAGGCCTCATCAACTTCGTCACTAACGGGCTGGGCTACTTCATCGGCGCATTCGCGTCTGGCGCGGTGGTTAACCGCTACGCAACTGCCAACGCAGCGTGCTCTGATGCCGCGGCTGCGGCGCACGAGTGCCTCAAGGTCACCCACGACTGGCACGCCATCTGGCTCGTTCCATCAACCGCCGCGCTCGTAGTCTTCATTTTGTTCGCGATTCTCTTCAAACCGCGCGCGACCGGCGAAGGACCAGTCACGACCGAGGCAGCACCGGCGGGAATACCAGCCTAACGAGAAATTTCAGCGCTCCGGTCGCCTCTTTTCTGGCGGTCGGAGCTGAGAACAAAAAAGTCGGAGGCTAACTTGTCGAGAAAGGTCATCGTCATAATCGCCACTCTGTCTCTCGCACTACTTGCGTGCGAGAAATCAGAGTCGGAGAAAAAGCAGGAGCTTACTCAGCGGGAGAAAGACAGCGTCTTTGCAAGCTCGCGCGTACCCGGTGCGAAAGCCGTCGGCAAAGCGCTTCGCACCGCTGATTCTGCCACGACGCGTCAGGCGCAAATCGATTCGGTGGAGCGAATTCCGTGACCTGAGCTCCTGGGAGCAGGTCCGCATGGCGCGCCGGTTACTTTTCATGGCATCCATCCCAAACCCATGAGCGTCGCGCGTGTAATCGAGCGGGAAGTTGACGACCGCGATCAGCCAATGGCTGAGCCCGTCTCAGCTTCGCCCGAAGGAGCAGAGCACAAATACCTCATCGCATTCGCGGTAGTCCTCGCGGCTCTGATGCAGGTCATCGACAGCTCCATCGTCAACGTGGCGCTGCCCGACATGATGGGAAACCTCGGCGCCAGCCTCGACGAGATCGCCTGGGTCTCCACCGGATACATCCTCGCCAGCGTCATCATCATTCCGCTTACCGGTTGGCTCGGCGAATTCTTTGGCCGCAAACGGTACTTCGTCGGCTCGATCATCATCTTCACGGTCTCGAGCTTTCTTTGCGGCGCTTCACATTCTCTTTCCGCACTGGTCTTCTGGAGAATCATTCAGGGACTTGGTGGAGGAGCGCTGATGACGGTCTCCCAGGCGGTGCTCTTCGAGTCGTTTCCGCGGAAGGAAGCCGGCACCGCGATGGCCCTCTTCGGCCTCGGCGTCATGGTTGGGCCGACGATCGGCCCTACGCTGGGTGGATGGCTCACCGATAATTATGGATGGCCGTGGATTTTCTACGTGAACATTCCAGTCGGAATTCTCGCTGCTGCGATGATCACGGGATACGTCCACGATCCCGAGCACCAGAAGCGACCGCCCTCGGTCGATTACATCGGGATCGCTCTTCTCACTGTAAGCGTCGGCTCGCTCCAATACCTGCTCGAGTACGGACAGCGCGAGGACTGGTTCGAGTCTCGCTTGATGATATTCCTCGCCGTCGCTTCAGGATTAACCGGGATCTTCCTTGTCTGGCGCGAGATGACGACCGAGCATCCGGTGATCGACTTCAGAGTTCTCCGCCACCGGCAGATGTGGGTAGGAACGGTGCTCGGGGTGGTGATGGGAGTCGGTCTTTTCGCGTCGGTGTTCACGCTGCCGGTATTCCTCCAGGGCAACCTGAGGATGACGGCGCAGCAGACGGGAATAGTCCTTCTCCCCGGCGCTCTCGCGACGGCGATATCAATGGCGGTCGTCGGCAGACTCACCAACCGATTCGATCCGCGAATTCTCATCACGACTGGCGCGCTACTCTTTGCGGGCGCGATGATCAAGCTCTCGCACATCACCGGCGAGAGCGGAGCGACCGATTTTTTCTGGGCGCTTATCATGCGCGGCGTTGGGCTGGGGATGATGTTCGTGCCGCTCACAACGGTCACTCTCGCGGAGTTGAGCGTCAGGGAGCTCGCGCAGGGAACCGGACTCTACAACTTCTTTCGCCAGCTCGGCGGGTCGTTGGGAATTGCCGCGATTGCGACGCTGCTGTCCCACTACACCGCTCAATTCCGCGCAATTCTTGCCGAGCATCTGGCGATGGGTGATCCGGCAACGTTGAGCCGCGTCGACATGCTGACGCGCGCGATGATCGGTCGTGGCGCCGATGCATGGACCGCGCGACAACGCGCGCTCAATCTTCTCGATAGAGAGTTGATGGGACAGGCGAGCGTGATCGCGTACAGTCGTATCTATGTCCTGAGCGCGGTACTTATCCTTGCGCTGATTCCGCTGCTCCTTCTCGTCCGTCAGACGCGTGGAGCGGCGGGTGCTCAGCACATCATGGAGTAAGTCGGGTCAGCGTCAGGGAGAGCTTACCTGCTGAACGCGCGCCGCGGGACGACCGGGTTTCGCTGCAGGTTCCAGGGCGCTCGTGCCCGCTGCCTTGGCG
>CADDZN010000192.1 GCA_902812375.1 bacterium
CGCGGCGCGGCGCGAAGCCGAGCGCCGAGGAGTCACCTACGCGAGTCTCGCGATTGCCGGCGCATTCCTCGTCGCAGTGCTGCTGAGCGCATTGATCAATCTCACGTTCTCGCGGACTCTCGAGCAACAGGATAAAGCGAACAAGGACCTACAACGTCTGAACGAAGATCTGGAGCGACAAGCGCTTCAGCTCGAAACGCAGGCGGTAGAGATGGAATCCCAGGCCGCGGAGCTCGAGGCCACGAGTGAGGATCTCCGCGCTACCAACGAAGAGCTGACTTCCACCACCGTGGCGGCGGAGCTTGCGCGCGATGCCGCGGAGACCGCCCGCACCCAATTGGAAAGTGTTCTACAGAATCTGCCGGATGCCGCGAGCATGTTCGATAGCGAATGGCGCTGGATCTACATCAACTCCGCGGGGAAGGAGTTGCTATCGAGGCTCGGAGTCAACACCGGCGATGTCACGGGCATGAATGTGTGGGACACGCTGCCGCAGTTGAAGGGAACGCGCTTCGAGGCAGAGGCTATGCGCGCCAAGCGAGAGGGCGCTGTTGTTACGCACGAGGATTATTTGCGGCCGCTCGACGCATGGCTCGAGAACACCGTCGTACCAGCCAGCGGCTCCGTGATGACATTTACGCGCGACATCACGAGGAGAAAGCGAGAGGAGGAAGGCGCGAAGCTTCTGGCGGAAGCGAGCAGAGCCCTCGCTTCAACCCTCGACTACGAGACCACTCTGCAGGCAGTAGCACGCCTAGCGGTCGGCGAGCTTGCCGACTGGTGCGCCGTCGATCTGGTCGATGGATCGGGAAATGTGCGACAGGTTGTCATATCGCATGTCGACGAGGCCAGGATCAAATGGGCGAAGGAGCTCAATAGGCGTTATCCACCTGACTACAACGCACCGACCGGAGTCGGCCACGTGATCAGGACCGGTAAGCCCGAAGTGTATCCTGAGATCTCCGACGAGATGCTCGTCGCGGCAGCGAATGATGAAGAGCACCTCAAGATCATGCGCGAGCTGCAGTTCAAGTCGGCGTTAGTAGTTCCGATGATCGCCCGCGGAAGAACCCTGGGTGCTCTTACGCTGGTGAGCACCGAGCGCGGACGCCGATACGGGGACGCCGACCTCGCCCTTGCGATGGAGCTCGCGACGCGCGCGGCGATCGCTATCGACAATGCGCAGCTTTACCGAAGCGCGCTCGCGGCTAGCGAGGCGAAATCAACTTTCCTCGCGACGATGAGCCACGAGCTGCGGACCCCGCTCAACGCCATCATCGGCTACGAGGCGCTTCTCAAAGAAGGAATTTTCGGAAAGCTGACGGACCAGCAGATCGCGCAACTAGATCGAATCCGCGCGAGTGCTGATCACCTTCTCATGCTTATCGACGAAGTGCTCACCTTCAGCCGAGTGGAAGCAGGGAAAGAGACCGTAAGGAAGGAGACACTGCACCCTCGCTCTGTCGTGGACGACGCTGTGAGCATGATTGCGCCAACAGCGCAAGCAAAGGGATTGACGGTGCGCGTAGAAGGTGATGGTGGGACTCTTTACACCGACGCCGGGAAAGTACGTCAGGTAATTCTCAATCTCCTCTCGAATGCGGTCAAGTTCACAGACACGGGTGAGGTCCGCGCACGAATTATCTGGGGTCCGGATAATGTTCGTATCTCTGTGAGTGATACAGGCATTGGTATAGCGCCGGAGAATCTCGAGCGGATCTTCGATCCCTTCTGGCAGGTCGAGCAGAGGTCCACTCGGAAGGTGGGTGGCACCGGACTTGGTCTCACCGTGTCTCGCACTCTCGCGAGGCTCGTTGGTGGGGACGTGGTCGTCGAGAGCGAGCTTGGCAAGGGCAGCACCTTCACACTGATCCTGCCGATCGAGAAGTAGCCCGGAGTGGATCAGTTCCAGTCTCGGAGTTGCTACTTTTTGGTCGCTCTAGAGCCACTCTACCTGATTGAGCGTTATGGTCTCATCGCCCTTCCCTCATCGGTCGGCCGGTGTTGTCAGCGTGTGGCGCGCCGGACCCTGCTCCGACAGAAGACGTGTGGTGTAGCGCTGGCCCTCAGAGATGCGCTCGACTTCGAGCGCAATCGCATCGACTGCCTGATTGAGTTGACCGAGCTGCGCGGAAAGCTCCGGCGCGACGGGCGCTCGGGATGTATTTCTATCGATCCGCCGCGCGAATGCGCGTGCGATCGGCAAGCCTATGATGATCGCGGCAACCATCACAAAAAAAGCTATGGAAATATCTACGGCCTGTGGTGGAATGAGGTGTTTCGCATCGTAGCTTGGCACGCTCACCACCGTCTGCTTCCCGTCTGGGCCGCGAATCACGATGTTGCGCGGCCCCGTCGGAATCACGACCGGCTGCGAAGCAGCGTCACCTCGGCCTTGGGTCTCGGCGTCAATTTGCGCACGGATGCTCTGGCGAATCTGGTCGCGCAGGTTCTGGACGTCTTCCCTCGACAGCGGATTTTCACTCTGATCCGTTCGCGGAGTCTTGGGCGCGGCTGGCGGCTGAACCGCCGTCCTAGCCTGATTCGTCTGTGTCTGCATCAGTAGTTCCCCTGAGCCTGTTGACCGAAATCCGGGCAGTGTGAATGTAAGCGCCGACTTCGCGCTGCGCTCAACACCGGCTCTCATAATTCCGTATTAGCTTAAATCCGAGCAGTCTCGCGACCCTGCTTCCGATCGTTCAACAACCCGTCCACCCAAAATGCGAGCACATCACTTCCTTCCCGCTCTCGCCAGCGCCGCGTTCTGCGTTGGCTCTCTTTCCGCGCAACTCACCACTCCCCTCGATTCCACGACGCTCGCCGGCTTTCGCTGGCGCTCGATCGGGCCAGCCAACATGTCCGGACGGGTCACCGATATTGAGGGTGTGCCAGGCAACCCGAAGATTTTCTACGTCGCGACAGCGACTGGCGGAATCTGGAAGACCATCAATGCGGGCACGATGTTTTTCCCCGTGTTCGATAAGGAGCGGGTGATCTCGATGGGCGATATAGCGATCGCGCCATCCGACCCCAATATCATCTACGCCGGCACGGGTGAGGAAGATTCTCGCAATTCAATCTCTCCGGGAGGAGGGGTTTACAAATCGACCGACGCGGGTCGGACGTGGAAGCTCGTCGGACTCGAGGCAACGCAGCAAATCGGACGCATCATTGTGGACCCGCTCGATCCCAACGTCGTCTATGTCGCGGCGCTTGGCCATGCATGGAACGCCAATCCGGAGCGAGGACTCTATAAGTCCACGGATGGTGGGGCGACCTGGCATCTCTCCAAGTTCGTGAGTGACAAGGCCGGGTTCGTCGATCTCGCAATGGACGCGAAGGACCACAACACGCTCTATGCATCGAGCTGGGAGCGCGTTCGCGGCCCATATTTTCTGAAGAGCGGCGGGCCGGGCAGCGGTTTGTGGAAGACGACCGACGCCGGTGCGACATGGCGCGAGATCCAGGGCGGCGGTTTTCCAACTACGATGAAGGGACGCATTGGAATAGCCCTGTCTCCTTCGAACCCGCAAATCGTTTACGCCTGGGTTGAGGCGGATACGCTGCCTCATCCACTCGCGCGCGGTGAAAAACCCGACACCAGCAAGCGGCAAAAAACCAACAGCGGTATCTACCGCTCCTCTGATGGCGGCGCGACGTGGGTGCTTACGTATCGCAATGAGCCGCCCGGACGGGGCGGCGGCGGCCTGGGCGATGCGCGTCCGTTTTATTACTCGCAGATTCGCGTCGATCCACGGAATCCCGATCGCATCTATTGGATGTCGTCCGTGTTCCGCACCTCACCTGACGGTGGAAAGACGATCACTCGCGGCGCACTCGGCGTACATACCGACTGGCATGCCATGTGGATCGATCCTTCGGATCCCGAGCACTATATCCTGGGCGACGATGGTGGCATCGCGGTCACCTACGACAGGGGCGGCACTTACGATTTCATCAACACTTTCCCAATCGGTCAGTTCTACGCCGTCGCGTACAGCATGGAGAAGCCCTACAAGGTGTGCGGTGGCTTGCAGGACAACGGTTCATGGTGCGGACCTTCCCGCTCAAAAAACCGCTCCGGCATCAGCAACGACGACTGGTTCAACGTTGGCGGCGGCGACGGTTTCTACAGCGCAATCGATCCCGACGACGGAAACATCATTTACAGTGAATCGCAGGGCGGTAACGCCTCGCGCCTCAACATTGCGCAAAACACGCGTGCAGTGATCATGCGCGGCGGTGGACGCGACAGAACGAGCATCTTCGAGGATTCCGTGATCATCGCGCGCGGCGATACGACAAAACCAGAAACGCCCGAGATCACTCGCGCCCTGGCGCAGATTCGCGCCCGAGCCGCAGCGGACTCCGCGCGTGGTTATCGGTTCAACTGGTCGACGCCCTTTTTTCTCTCGCCGCATGCGCCGACCACCGTATACATGGGCGGCAACCGGCTGCTCAAGTCCACGGATCGCGGGGATCATTTCTATCCGATCTCTCCAGACCTGTCGACGAAGGATTCCGCGCGCATCATCATGAGCACCCGCCTCACCGGCGGGATTACTCGCGACAATTCTGGCGCGGAGACCCACGGAACGATCACGACGGTTGCGGAGTCGCCGATTCGCCCGGGAATACTCTGGGTTGGAACCGATGACGGCAACGTCTGGCTCACGACGAACGATGGCGGTCAGTGGACGGACATCACGAGTCGATTCCCGGGCGTGCCGAAAAAGACCTGGGTGAGTCGAGTTGAGCCCTCGCACTTCGACACAGCGACGGTCTATGTGACATTCGATAACCACATGGAGAACGACTTCCGCCCGTACGTTTATGTGTCCAACGATTTTGGAAGAACGTTTCGCTCGATCAGCAATAATCTTCCGACAGGTGGCGCCGATTTCGTTCACGTCATCCGCGAAGATCCGGCGAATCGCGATCTTCTTTTCCTCGGCACCGACGTCGGCGCGTATGTGTCGACGAATCGGGGTGCGAGCTGGCAGCGATTCATGACTGGATTGCCTACCGTGCCCGTGCACGATCTGCAAATCCATCCGCGCGATCGCGAGCTCATCGCCGCCACTCATGGACGCTCGATCTGGATCGTCGACGTCGCGCCGCTCGAGCAGATGAACAATGCTTTGATGGCGAGGACGGCCACATTCTTCACGCCCAAAACGGCGTATCAATACTCGGAGGGATTCACCCAGAATTTCACGGGCAACAAGTATTTCCTTGCTCCGAATCCGCCGTACGGCGCCGAGCTCGTTTATCGTCTCACATCTGGTAGAGAGCGCGACACGACGAGAATCCTGGTGACGGACATTCGCGGCGACACAGTGCGAACTCTCACAGGACCCGGCGGCGTGGGATTGCATCGGGCGTATTGGGACCTCCGTACCCGGCCTCGTCCGCTTGGGCCCGCGGCGCTGCGCGACAGCATCGTCGCGGCGAGGATCCAGCGTCAACGTGAGGATTCGGTCCGCGCGGCGCGTGGAAGCGACACGACCGAGGCTGCTGGCGGAGCTGTCTCCCCCGGAATGGACACAACGGCGATTCGCGCGATGCGCGACAGCATGGCCGCCATGCGCGCGCGGGGCGACACTGCCGGCATGCGCATTCTGCGCGAGCGGAGTCAGGGACGCGGCGGGTTTGGGCGCGGCCGGCGTGGACAGGGCGGAGGGGCACCGGGCGACATCAACCTGCGCCCTGCTGAAGCGCGACCCGGCGCTGAAGGCGGCGGAGGCGGATTCTTCGGCCGCGGCAGGACCGGGAATCTCGTCGATCCTGGCGACTACATGGTCACGATCAACGCCGGCGGACAGACAATGCGCCAGGTAGTGCACGTCGAGCGCGTCGGCGAGATCGTCAACTTCGACTTCGGCCCGGACGAGGACTCCGATAGTGGCGGGGAGCCAAAGGACCCGTAAAGTCCGTTGTAGAACAATGGGGTAATGCGTCCATTTTGCTATTGCACTTTTTGCTGGTTGCAGTAGAGTGGATGTGACCTAGCGTCATTTGTTTTCGGATTTGCGTCGCGCGCAGTCTCACGTCGAGTAAGCGAAAGTGACAGGACCGATTCCCAGTAGCTCCGATTTGAACCGCTTCTCGAACGAAGTGCACGTCTCGCGCGACGATGCCGAGGCGCGGTTCAACGCGTTACCGTCCGTCACGCCGCGCGAGAGCAACAACGAGCTCCTCGCCGCGCTCGAGGAGCTGAACATCGCGGAAGAAGAGCTGCGCGCGCAACACGAGTCGCTGCTCGACGCGCACCAGAGTCTCGAGCACGAGCGTGAACGCTATCGCATTCTCT
>CADDZN010000193.1 GCA_902812375.1 bacterium
TTGCTGGCCGGAACGACCACTGACGCTGACGCACGTCATAAAATCGTCCCCGCAAGTCGGGAACGTCGTTGCCGAAGCCATGAAACTGGATGACCTCGAACTGCGACATATACGCGTTCACGGGAATGTGTACATCGGACTCCTCGCGACGCTTGTCGAAGTTTGCCCTGATGCGCATGCGGTTACTCGCCGTCGCTTGCGCGAAATCCGCCTGCGCCATTGTCGCGTACGGGACGTCGCGAAATCCGTACGTATAGCGCGAAACGCCGATGACTGGATAAATGCCGAGTCCTCGCTGCGAATGCAGGCTCGCGATCGGACGGACGGATGATCCACGATCCCGCTGCGGCGGAATTAGCGTTCCGTACGCGCGAAGCCATGGCCGGCGATTGAAGTAGTGATTGAACGCGTTGTCGACATTGATTCTTTCATCGACAGTGTCACGGGCGTACACCACGTTCGTAACCGTGCCAGCGTCGTAAAACTCCGTTGGATTTCGCTTCCCACCAACGGTCGACATATCAGTGAAAGTGTTCGTTCCATTTCCGCCAATGACTCGCACTGGAATACTCTTCCGAACATTTCCCGTCACAGTCGCCTGATCGTCACCCCCGTGCAGGTAGATACGAATCTCCTGCGTCTCGCTCGCGAGAAATCGCCGCGAGAAATAGGGCGCAGTACCGCCGGATCGGATGATGACATCTACGATTCCGTCGCCCGCGCGCGTTACCATCGCGTGATCCGGCGCATCTGTACCGTGGATGTCCGCGACGCCCCAGAGCTCGCGATAGTAGCGGTCGGCCGCGCCGCGTAATGCATTTCGCCTCGCCTTGAGCTTCGCGGCAATCTCGCCGGAGCTGGTCGCGTACTCCCGGGGAAGCGCCGCCACCGCATTGTCGATCACCGGATCCGTGATCCTCTGCATCAACACATTCGCCACCGAGTCCCATACAGACCTATCGAGGCTTTGCAGCATCCGTCGGTCGAACTCGTCGGCGTTCGCGAACTGTGCATGCGGGTCCGAGTATTCGCTGCTGAATTTCACCAGACTCGGGAGAGCCAGCCTCGCAATGTTCATCAACGCTCCCTCGTACGACACGAACGCTTTGTCCCGGTCAGTTGCGACTGGCTCCAGGACTCCCTCGTCGCCCTTCTCGAAGCGCGCCCACTTCCATTGATCGGGATGGCGATCGTTATCACCCAGCAACAGATCCAGCTCGCGCGCAGTCAATAGCTGGTACACGTCCACGCGAGTTCGCGCATCCGTGTTGATGCGTCCAAGGAGCGTATCGCTGTCCAGAATGTCTTTCGCTCCTGGCGGGAATGCCGGGCCCTTCTTCGGTGCATCTGGCCGCTCCTCGAGATCGCCGAGCATCCCCGCGAACTCCTTCCGGAATTCGCCGAGTGCCGGATCGTCGGGCATCATCGCGATCGTAGGTCTGGGATGAAGAACCCCCGCCGCGGTCTGGATCGGATCAGCGGCAATCGTTGCCATCGGGTGGGATGCGCTTCCCTGGTCGCGCACGATGTACCAGATCACGGTCCCCTTGTATTGCTCGGGAAGGATGGTGAACCTTTTTTTCACGGATCGAAACACCCATTCCGATCCGTCCTCGGCCTCGAACCGCAAAGAAATGGTCTGCGCGCCTCCGCCCTTCTTCGTGGGTTTGAGCCCGCCGTGGAACTTCTGAAGGTCGAGCACCGGGACCTTCACCGGTGTAGTCCACTCTTTTCGATAGTTCTCACCAAGTAGCCAGCGGTGAAAAGCGCCAGCCTCGAAATCCTTGTTTGGCACTACGATGATGCTGTCGCCGCCAACGAACCGCGTCACATTCTGCGCCGGGACCGTCAGTGGCGTTGCCAGTGCGAAAATGCAACTAGCACCGCTTGCAATGACTCTTGAAGCGATCTGCCTCGTGGTCCTCTTCGCCGCGATCACGGGCGCCACCGATAAAGTGTGATCACCGCCGGCTTCACGTTCGCCTCGTCGCTGATTAACAAAATGCCGTCCCTGGTTACTGCGACGCCTTCGGGCTGACGATGATCACCCGGGATTGGCTCCGATCGCACCACGTCACCGTCAGGTGTGATGACGACCAGGCCTTTCTCGCGCGAGGCAATGACCACGTAGTTGCCTGTCGAAGGATCGATGTTGATGTCCGATGCGTGGAAATTCTTCCAATGATTCGATCCCGCCACTTCCTGAATCGGGATCCGCATCTCGCTGATGCTGGCCCCATTACCGAGCGGCAGCGGCAGACGAAAAATCAGGAGGGCGTGCGGAGCCTGCTTCTCCAGAAATCGCTTGCACACCATCAACAAGCGCGAGCTGTCGGGCTCAAAGGTGAGTCCCTCGAACTCGCACTGTTTTCCCAGTCCCGTGTCGTAGGTGGTGTAGGGAACCTGAGTTCCATCGGCGCCCTCGCGAAACTTGAAGAGCTTTCCATCGCGCGTCATAAGATAGATGTCGGCGCCAGCGATCGTGATCGCCTCGAAGTCTCCCTTGGGATTCCCGAGCAGAGAAAAGCTCTTGAGCAGAATTCCCGTCTTCGGGTCGATCTCGTAAACCCTCCCCACATTGTCGTCGTGGGTGAGAACGGTCCCGCGCGCCGTCAGCGCGAGTCCGGAGATCTCGTTCAGCTCCGGCGGCATCAGCCACATTGCGAGAGGCGCCGCCTGACCCGCGCCAGAGTCGGCCATCGCCATCCGGCGCGCCAACTGCTGCGCACGAATTCGCTGCACTGCCCGCACCTGGGCTGCCCTCGCCTGCGGCGTGTCCCTGCACCCCGCAAGAACCGGCAGCAGACTGACAAGGACTGCCCAGTGCCGGCCAACCCTCATGCTCTGGTTGCTTCCCTGTCGGCCAGTGGCTCGCCCGTCTCCAGATCGGCCGATTCGATTATGCCGTCCGCGTTCTCGTGAATCGCGGTCAACAATACATCGCGCGGAATGGATTTCTTCAGACGCGTCAGGTAGTAGATCTCCGACGGCTTCCCGGTATTCGTCACGACCTCATCGAGAGCCCAGCGCTTGGTCATTCGTTCCAGAACTTCCTCGATTTGCCTCTGCGCATCGGGCACGTTGTCGGTCGTCACGGTCAGCACCGAATCGAAACGAGGCTTCTTTTTTTTCTTGCCGAGCTTGTCGCGCACCCGCTCAAAGCGCTCGGCGAGCGCGTCCGCTTTCTCCGGCGTCAGAGACAGAATGAGATCCCGATCCGGGATCTGCTGTTCCCCTGTGGGACTGGCCAAAGTGTGCAACGGACCAGCCCACTGAGACGACGCGGTGGGCGTCAACACGTTCCGGCCGTAGTCGTATCTCCAGGTAACCAGGAGCACGAGGTTGAACACGATCGAGATGAGAGCGCCAACGGCAAGAGATTGCACTCCGGCCGCGAACCCGATGACAATGCTCAGGAAGATGTAAACGAGATCGCGCGTGTCGCGGAGCGTCGTTCGGAATCGCACGGCCCCCACTACGCCCGCGAGGCTGAAAGCCAATGCCAGGCTGTTTTGAACCAGAAACACGATTCCGGCAACCACCAGCGGCAGAATGATCAGCGTCTGCACGACATTCTGGTTGTGCCCCGGGACGGCTCGGGCCGACATATAGACCCACGTTACCGGCAGCATGAGCACCAGTGCGCCGATCAAAATGAGGATTGTCGTAACCGAGATGTCCGCGAGACTCCCGGGCCCAAACGGCGACGTCGTCACTCCAGATCCGTTAAGGGCGTCCGTCAGGACTGTTGGTCCTTCCGAGACCTCACCCAGACCCTTCGCGGAGATCCGGCGGATCGCGTCGGGGAAGAAATAGGCGAGAGCCAGCACCACGATGGCAACGATCCCGTAATACGCCAGCAGACGGCGCATCGGGCGGTCGGACTTCATCGTGATTATGTCTATCAAATCTCTTAAAACAGGCATGCGCAACCTCAAGTGCAAAATGGGCGCCCATTT
This sequence comes from bacterium, assembly GCA_902812375.1. GTDB lineage: Bacteria > Gemmatimonadota > Gemmatimonadetes > Gemmatimonadales > Gemmatimonadaceae > UBA4720. The sequence continues at coordinate 3,960 of CADDZN010000193.1, forward strand.
CCGAGTGCATCGTGCACTCGGCCCTGTAAGCGAGCCGTAAGGGCGTAGCGAGTCAGCTTGTTTGGTCCGGCTTGAGTCTGCGCGTGCAACTGGCGACTTTACAAGGCTATGCCCGAAGAATCGCTAATCATCCGCGGCGCCCGCGAACATAACCTCCGAAACATCGACGTGACCATTCCCCGGGACCGTCTGACCGTCATTACAGGTCTGTCGGGCTCGGGCAAATCGTCCCTGGCGTTCGATACCATATACGCCGAAGGGCAACGCCGGTACGTGGAATCACTCTCCGCGTACGCTCGCCAGTTTCTCGGTCTCATGGAGAAACCCGACGTCGATTCCATCGAGGGACTGTCGCCGGCAATCTCCATCGAGCAGAAGAGCGCCGGTCATAACCCGCGTTCGACGGTCGGTACAGTTACCGAGATCTACGATTACTTGAGATTGCTGTACGCCCGCGCTGGAACTCCGCACTGCCCCAATTGCGGCCGCCCGGTCGAGCGCCAGACCGCCGGCCAGATCGCCGACTCGATCCTGGCGTGGCCGGAAGGCGCCAAGATCGAAATTCTCGCGCCCCTTGTCCGTGGCCGAAAGGGCGAGTTTCGGGAGCTATTTGAGGCCGCCCGCAAGCAGGGCTTCGTGCGCGCGATCGTCGACGGCGAGCTGATCGAAGTCGCCAACCCGCCAAAGCTCAATCGGCGGATGAATCACAATATTTCGGTGATTGTCGACCGGCTGATCGTCCGCGCCGAGGACCGTGGTCGCCTCAGTGATTCACTGGAGACAGCGCTCAAACTCGCGGAAGGTCTCGTCGAGGTCCAGCGTCACGATGATCACACCGAGCATCTGTTCTCGGAGAAGTATGGTTGTCCGGAGTGCGGAATCTCCCTTCCGGAGCTCGAGCCGCGTCACTTCTCCTTCAACTCACCATTCGGCGCCTGCCCGGCATGCGGGGGGCTTGGCTCTCGCCGCGAAGTCAGCGAAGAGCTGATACTTGGTGACCCGAGCATCACGATTCTGGAAGGCGTCGTTTTGCCATGGGGCGAGCCCGATGGCTATCTCAAGAAAGTCATTCTTCCCGGCCTGTCGAAGCAGTTGGGTTTCAACCTCAACACGCCGTGGGGCAATCTGAGCCCGGAGGTGCGCGACATCCTTCTATATGGTACGTCGGGCAAATCCGGCCAGCGCACCAATGCCTCCGCCACCAACTGGGAAGGCATTCTTTCCAACATCCAGCGCCGCTACGACGAGACCGATTCAGATTCCGTCCGGCTGGAGCTCGACGAGTTCATGACCGAGAAGCCGTGCACAACATGCGGAGGCAAACGGCTCAAGCCCGAGTCGCTCGCCGTCACGCTCCACGGCAAAAACCTCGGCGATCTCGCGCAGCTCTCGATTACCGATGCGCTCGAGTTCTTCGAGAGCGTGCCGGTGCGCAACAATGGAACCCCAGGACTCGATCCGCAGATAGCCGCGCCCATTCTAAAGGAAGTTCGCGAGCGACTGCGCTTTCTCAACGACGTTGGACTCGAGTACCTCACGCTCGGACGCTCCGCCGAATCCCTGTCGGGCGGTGAAGCGCAGCGGATTCGACTCGCGACGCAGATCGGCTCGCGCCTCGTCGGCGTGCTGTATATCCTCGACGAACCTTCCATCGGTTTGCACCAGCGCGACAACGCGCGGCTGCTCAACACCCTCCGCCAGCTCCGCGACCTCGGCAACACTGTCATCGTCGTCGAGCACGACGAAGAAACAATGGAGGCCGCCGATCACCTGATCGATCTCGGGCCGGGCGCGGGGAAGCACGGTGGTCTCGTAATCGCCGCCGGAACTGTCGATGAAGTGCGCGACCATCCGGAATCGATTACGGGTGCCTACCTCCGCGGTGACTCGGAGATCCCCATCCCCGAGGTGCGTCGCCGCAGAGATCCGCAGCGAGTGATTCGCATCGAGGGCGCGAGGGAACACAACCTGCGCGATCTCGACGTCGAGATTCCTCTCGGTCTCTTCGTCGCGGTTACCGGAGTATCCGGAAGCGGAAAGTCTACGCTCATCGAGGACATCCTTCACAACTCGATGGCGCGGCATTTCTATCGGGCGCGCGTGATTCCCGGCGCTCACACGCGCATCACGGGTTTCGAGCACCTCGACAAAGTCATCGACATCGATCAAAGCCCGATCGGCCGCACACCGCGCTCGAATCCGGCGACGTACACCGGATTGTTCACGCCGATTCGCGAGCTATTCGCCGAGCTCCCGGAAGCAAAGATCCGCGGTTATGGTCCGGGAAGATTTTCCTTCAATGTCAAAGGCGGCCGCTGCGAGGCGTGTGAAGGCGACGGTCTCGTCA
>CADDZN010000194.1 GCA_902812375.1 bacterium
AGACGGTGCGAGAGCGCGAAAGCAGACTCGACCCGCGCCAGAGTCGTATCGATCGAGACCGTTCGCGTGATTTGCTCGGCCAGTGCATCGGGGCGCGAGCTGAAGCTCCGGTGCAGACGATGCGCCTCCCAGCCCAGACGCCGGAACTCCGCGTCGGACTTGGCGTCCTGGTCGCTGAGATACGTGTTCGCCGCCTGGACTTCCTGCGTAACGACGTTCGAGAAATCGGATGCCTGGCGCGCATCGAGCTGCGCCTCGGCCAGTGCCAGCGTTACGTCGTCGGCCATGCGTGTCATCGACACCCAGCCAACGACGCCGGCGGTCAACAGCAGGAGGATGAGAAAAGAGAAACCAACCGTCAGAACCTGGCGGATCGTGTGAAAGCGGAAACGCGCTCTCATTTGGCCTCCGCGAGCTGCAGAAGACCGTCATGCACGCGCATTACGCGGAACCGCATGCCGACCGGGTCGCCGTTGTCCTCGAAGATCGTTGGACCCGTCAGGCCGACGTACGCGGTCTGACGATTGAGCGAGTGTAGATAGTTGCGAATTGCTTTGCGATTGGGTCCGGCTGCCCTTAGCGCTTGCGCGACCAGTTTGGTGGCGTCGTACGCGAGCGCCGCATGCGCATCAGGTGCTCTCCCATACTTTCTCTCGAAGCCCTCGACGAATGCGCGAGCCATCGGCGACGGATCCTCGGGGGTAAACGACATTCCGACGTAGGTGCCTTCCGACGTCACTGTATCCGCCGCGATTCCCTGCCAACCATCGCCGCCCACGAAAATCGGATCGAACCCTTCGCGCTTCGCTTCCCGAAGGATCTTGAGCCCTGAGGCTACGCGGCCTGCCACAAATACGACCTTGGGTCGCCGAGACTTCAGGTAGGCGATGTACGGCTCGGCGGAGACGAGATCCGCGTCGATTGGGTCAAGACTCATTAGCTGACCGTGGAACGATCGGCGAAATGAATCCGCCAACCCGCGACCATAGGTGTTGTTCTCGTAGAGCACCGCGGCGGTGGCGGGAGAGCTTCGGGTCGCGAACCTGGACGCAAAAGTCGCGAGCGCTATTCCATTGAGCGAGTCGCTCGAGATTATCCGGAACACCCAGGGCGAGATTCCACTCAGATCGGGCGAAGTCGCGCTGGTAGCGATCGCGGGAAGCTCTCCGTCGTAGACGCGTGCCGCGGACAACATGCCCGACGAGTTCACGTGTCCGATGACCGCTGACACTTTGCGAGTTCTGACGAACTCAGCGGCAATCTTTGCGGCCAGGGGACCGTCGCCCTGATCGTCGCGGCTGATTATCTGCAGAGGGTGGCCGTTAATACCGCCGGCCCGGTTGATCTCTTCCGCGGCGAGCTGCACACCTTGAAGATTTTGCAGCCCGTAACCCTCCTTCCAGGGTCCTGCGGCGCCGACAACGTACGGTTCCTTCGTTCCCCCGCACGCGGCGAGTGCCAGCAGTGCGAGAGACAATACGGCCTTGGACAACAGCTCCCCCTTCCCCCGATTCGGGGACTTCATGTCAATCGAAGGACGAGGCCAAAGCGTGGGCCGTCACGCGACCCTGGCACCCAACCTGCCCGTATCGAGTGGTAATTCAGAGGATATCAACATGAAAGTGCTGGTCACGGGCGGCACCGGAGTAATCGGACAAGCGGCAGTCACGGAGATTCTCGCGGCCGGACACACGGTCCGCCTGCTCAGTCGGAACGCCGCAGATGACGCGAGGCAATGGCCCACCGGCGTGGAGTCGTGGCCCGCCAGTATCAGCGAGCCCGATACGCTGCGCGGTTGCGCGGAGGGATGCGCGCTCGTGCTGCACCTCGCCGGAATCATCGAGGAGACGGGCTCGCTGACGTTCGAGACCGTGAACGTCGGAGGGACACGCGCGGTGATGCACGAGGCGGAGCGCTGCAAAGTTGGCCGATTCATCTTCGTCTCGTCGCTTGGCGCGGAGGCCGGCGAATCGCCATACCACCGCTCGAAGCGTCGGGCCGAAGAGATCGTGCGGAACTTTGCGGGCGGCTGGATCATTCTCCGCCCCGGCAATGTTTATGGACCCGGCGACGAAGTAATCTCGACGATACTGACAATGGTGCGCACGTCACCCGTGGTGCCGATCATCGGCACGGGGCAGGACCTCTTCCAGCCGATATGGGTGGATGATCTCTCAGCCGCCATCGTGCAGTGCCTGAATCGCACCGACTTGCATGGACGTGTGCTGGAGCTCGCGGGCGAGGAGAAGACATCGCTCAGCGATCTGCTGGACCGCATGGGCGAGATCACGGGGCGCAGTCCAGCGCGAATCCCGATTCCGTCATTCCTCGCGACCGCCGGTGCAACCATAGCGAGTCTAATCGGTGCCAGGCTGCCGATAAACGAAAGTCAACTCGTGATGTTGAGCGAGGGAAATGTGATAAGGACGCCGGGCGCGAATGCGCTCACCGGAGTGTTCCACATCGCGCCGACACCGCTCGACAGTGGACTCCGTAAGCTCGCGGACATGCAGCCGGAGCAAACTCCCGACATGGGCGTTGGGTCACTCAAGCGCAAACGGTTCTGGGTCGATATCGGCGGGAGCGCGCTGACACCCGAAGAATTATTTGCGCGCTTTCGCCTGCGCTTCGCGGATCTCACTCCGCTCCTCGACCTACGCGCGGAGCCGGGCACGCCCGCGATTCTATCGAATGGCAATACTCTGACAATGGCGCTCCCCGTGCGGGGCAACGTGCAGGTGCGCGTCGAACAGTTGACGGATACTTCCGCGACACTCGTGACCTTGGCAGGTCACCCGCTCGCTGGCGCGATCAGGTTTCTCGCCGAGCGGCGCGGCGATCTCCTTCGCTTCGAGGTGCAGGTGTACGACCGTCCGGCGAATCTCGCGGACTGGTTCGCGATGCGCACGGTTGGCGAGGGCGTGCAGGCGAGCGCGTGGGAGAGTCTGGTTCAGGCGATGGTAAAAGAGGCCGGTGGAATCGCCGTCGGACCCATTCAGCACGAAGAGACCTATCTCGACGAGCAGCAGGCCGAGCGTATCGAGCAGTGGGTGAGGGATATCGTCATGGGAAGGAAGCGGGCGGAGAATGCGCGCCCTCGCCCCGCACCTACTCGTGCGGGCGCTCCAGCAGAGAGCGAGGCGACTTTCTAAAACGCGGGCCGCGGTGGAGCGTCATTTAAGGTGATGACATCCGGGAATTCCCGGAGCCAAACCTTACACTTGCATCGCTGGATCCATGCGCCTCAGGTCAATCTTCTTAGCCGCGGCGGTGATCGCCGCAGGCAGCAGACTTTCCGCCCAGGAAGTTCTTGTCGAAGTCGTCGAGCTCTCCAATGGAAAACCCATTGTGGGCGCGAGCGTGTCGCTCATCGACGATCATGGCAACAATCTTCTCGGAAACTTCAGCGATCAGGGTGGTCATACCGTATTGCCCGCGTCGAGAGCCGGCACATATGTGGTCCGGGCGGACAAAGTCGGCTACGACACCTGGACCTCGGTGGTACTCCATGTTGCTGGACAACCCATCCACGTCCGTGTCGGTATGTCGCCGAGCCGTAGTCCATCGACAGTTGTCGCGCGGAGCGAGAACGCATGTCAGATGCTCACTGGTCCGGGCACTTCCACCGGCGATCTCTGGGTGGAGATCAAAAAAGCGCTCACCGCCAGCGCGCTTACCGAGGCGCGCGGCTTCGTTCCGCTCGACGTCGTCCTCTACGAGCGGACTCTGGATCGCAACCTTGGCGTGCTGTCGGAACGTACAGAGCAGCGTTCGCGACTGAGCCGGAGACCATCGGTTGGACTCACTTGGGACCAGGTTGATTCCACTCGGCAGAGCGCGGTTACCGGCGGCGAGGTCTACCGTGCGCCTGACGCCGCGATGCTGGTCTCGGACCAGTTCGTGAAATCACACTGCTTCAGCGCGATTCGAGGATATGGGCCGGAGACTGGCCTCGCTGGGCTGGAGTTCAAGCCGGCAAAAATCGGATCGCAACCAGAGCTCACTGGCGTGTTGTGGCTCGATCCGAAATCGAACACCCTCCGCTCACTGAACTTCGATTACGTGAATCTTCCAATTCCGCTGCGCGTCGCGCGGACGAGCGGACGCGTCGAGTTTCAGGAGCTGCCCAGTGGGCAGTGGATCGTACCGCGCTGGTACATCAGAATGCCGCGCGTCTCCCAGATCGTATCGACCGATGTGAGATCGCCCGCGGTCACGCGCGACACACTCCTGGGCTATCAGGAAGTAGGCGGCGCCTCGCGGCCAGCGGGAACGGGACCGTCGACGGGCGGAGAAACGGGATCCGCGCAAGGAGGAAACAATTCAGGAGGTTTGGGCGATCCCGCGAATGCTGCCGCGCCAGCCGCGCAATCATTGATCAGTGGTATCGTCTACGACAGCACGACTGAGCGCGGACTCGGCGGCGTTCAGGTTTCGACCGGCGGTGGGCGCTTCAGAACAACGACCACGGCCGGTGGACACTATGAGCTTGCCATCGACGGCGCGCTAACGGACACGATCGTGTTCGAGCATCCGCGTCTCAGACTCTTTCGTGTAGCGGACCGCAGGCAGATGATATTGTTGCCGAGTGGCGCGCATGGAGTGGCGAACGTGTTGGTGCCGTCATATGGAACGATTCGCAGGACACTGTGCGGACAGAACGAGACTTCGACGGACGCGCAGGGAATCGTCGCTGGTTATGTGAGGGACGCAGCGGGGAATCCCGTTCCGCACGCGCACGTCTGGGCGACGTGGCAGATCCTGTGGATGGAGCAGAACGGAAGACTCGTCTCGACCAATCAGCAGCGCACGGTGGAGACCGACACTGGCAGCGATGGCTCCTACCTGATGTGTGGATTTACAAAGGACGCGCGAATAACCGCGAAGATTGGACTTGCCAGCCGCAGCACCGTGCAGGAGAAGGTGGCTCTACCGTCAACCATGGTTCTCGAGCACGACTTTACTGTCAGCGCGCGCTAGTGCTGAAATCCCAAACCAGCGTCTGAGTGGTGCTGTCCCAGTAATGCAAGGAGGATCGCAGACCTTCTTGCGTTACAAAACGTCCCCGTGGCGCTAATCACGGGGGCGTTCTTTTTTTGTCTGGCATCTCGGCACTTCTAAAATCTGAAACTGCAACGGAACGGGCGAGAGCTCCACGAAGCGGGATGCGGGAAGCGGGAAGCGGGAAGCGGGATGCGGGATGAGTTGTTAGGTCACCACGCCTGGACATGCCTCCGTGACCGTAAGGCCACTGCCTGTGCTGCGTATGGCGGCTAGGAGAGTCCCGACGTCGTGAACTAATAAACCGACATCTATGCCACTGACGCCTCTCACCCGTTCAGTTGCTTTAAAACTCTGGAAGCACCTGGATCAAATCCCAAGCCCCGCCCTCAAACAGCAGGCGTACGCTCGAGTAGAGGGATAGCATCCTGCAGCCGGAGCTCCATCTTTGTCTCCTCAGCGCGTGCTGTCGAATCATACGCTGCCAAATGCCCGCCGACTAATTTTCTCCGGGCTAAGTCGGAATCCACAAAAGCGCTGGCCAAAAAACCCTCAGGAGTATTGATGACCGCACGATCCGTCGCCGCTCTGGTTCTGCCAGTGATCTTCCTCATCGCTCCGGTATCGTCGAGTGCACAAGGCAGAGCCGTCACCGCTCAGCCGTCCGCAACGATTCCGGAGCGGCCGGTGCGTCGTGACATCCCGATGACGCGGATGATCCAGCGCGCTTTTGCCGCTGGCACCCGCGACTCCACAGGACGCCCCGGACGCAACTACTGGCAGCTCTGGACCGATTACAGAATCAACGCAAGCCTCGACCCCACGACGTCCGTCGTTACAGGGCGGGAAACGATCACCGTCCGAAACAATAGCGACTCAGCGATGCGGACGATCGTGCTGCGGCTCGACCAGAATTTTTTCACGCCGAACGTTCCGCGTCTCGAGGCAGCAAGCGAGCTCACCGACGGAATGCAAATCACGAGACTCGTCGCCAACGGAACACCCATCAACATCAGCGACACCGTTGGCGCTCCGATTCCCGGATCGCAGCGCCGGACGATACCGCTCGCAACGGTGCTCAAAAGCACCTCGGCGCGTATTCCACTCACGAACCCAATCGCTGCGCACGGCAATGGAACGCTCGAGATCGACTGGCACTTTCGAGTTCCGCGCGTGGACAACGGCCGCGGCACGAGGATGGGGCGATGGGCCGACACGCTCTACCAGGTGGGACAGTGGTATCCG
>CADDZN010000195.1 GCA_902812375.1 bacterium
GGGCAGGTGCTGTTCGATCTGCTGCTCGTCACCACCGTCGTACACCTGACGCAGGCCGGCACACAGGCCAAACTCGCCCCTCTCTACATCCTCGTCATCGCCGTTAGTGCCTTGGTGCTGCCGTCCGCCGGCGTTCTGTTGGTGGCCGCTCTTGGCGATGTGCTCTACTTCTCCATTACGATTCTGGATCAGGCCTCGACATTCGATCTGCCAGTTCTCGTTCAGCTCGGAATCTTTGGCGCGGTTGCGCTGGGCTGTGGATACATCGGAGCGAGGCTGCGTGACGCGAACGCTGGCCGAGAGGAAATGGCGGCGGAGCTCGCGGCATTCCGGATGCGCGAAGCCGATATCGAGCGGCTGCACACACGGGCCGAGAGACTCGAGGCCGTCGCCGAGATGAGCGCCTCTCTGGCGCACGAGATCAAGAATCCGCTGGCGTCGATCAGAAGCGCGGCCGAGCTTCTTGCGAAGGTGCCCGCCGCCGACGACGATACTCGAACTCTGACCCGGCTCGTGCAACGCGAGTCCGATCGACTCTCGAGGCTTTTGTCCGAGTTCCTCGATTTCGCGCGAACCGGTGTCACGAGTGTACGCCGCATCGATCTCGTCGAGATCGCTCGCCATGCCGCCGCACTGATCGCGGCACACCCGGATAAGCCCGATAAAGTGACGATGCGCGAGCTGTTTCCTTCGAGCCCGTTGGTCGTCGTTGGCGATGATGATCTGCTGCACCGCGCGATCTTCAATCTGCTACTCAATGCGGTCCAGGCGTCTCCGCCGGGCGGAGAAGTTCGACTAGAGGCTGCAGAGGTCGCTCATCACAAACTCCCCGCTCAGGCCGCGCACTTTTCGCGGGGAGCGATAATGCTGCGCGTCACCGATCAGGGTCGGGGAATTCCGGATTCCATCAAGGATAAACTCTTTGAGCCTTTCGTCACCACGAAAGCCGGCGGCAGCGGCCTCGGTCTTTCCATCGTCCATCGCGCCGTTGAAGCGCACCACGGTTTCGTGCTAGTTGACAACGAAGTGCCGAATGGCGGTACGAGGTTCACGGTCATTCTTCCGAGGCTTGGGGCAGATGGCTCGAAGCGCACCCCCCGCGCCATGGCGAGGCAGGGAGCATGACCACCACAGCCGTCGCTGCCCCGACAGTTCTCATCATCGACGATGAGATGGGAATTCTCGACACCATCCGTATCCTGCTCAAGAGCGAGGGCTTCACGCCTTACACCGCGCTCGGCGGCAAAAAAGGACTGGAGCAGATCGCCGCGATCAGGCCTGAGCTCATACTCACCGACGTGAGAATGCCCGATGTGACTGGGCTCGACATCCTTGCCTCTGTTAGAGCTCATGATCCCGAAGCCGTCGTGATTCTGATGACGGCGCAGGCGAGCCTGCAATCGGCCATTGGCGCCGTGAACAACGGCGCGTTCTACTATATCCAGAAGCCGTTCAGGAACGAGGAGCTGGTCGCCATCGTGCGGCGAGCTGCCGAGCATCGCAACCTGCGCCGTGAGAACAAGACCCTCAAGGCCGAAGCAAAAAAGAAGGACCGATCCTCGAAGCCAATTGGAGCGAGCAAGCCCTGGCTCGACGCGCTGCATGTCGCGGAATCTGTCGCGGTAACCGATTCGACAGTTCTGCTGCAGGGGGAATCGGGGACAGGAAAGGAAGTCGTCGCGCGCTATATCCACGATCTCTCTCCGCGCGCGGCGAAGCCATTCCTCTCGATCAATTGCGGCGCTCTACCTGAGAGCCTACTCGAGAGCGAACTGTTCGGTCACGTAAAGGGATCGTTCACCGGCGCGACGCGCGACAAGGAAGGACTGTTCGCGGCCGCGGGAGATGGCACTTTTTTCCTCGACGAGATCGGCGAGACCACGCCCGCCACGCAGGTCAAGCTACTGCGCGTGTTGCAGCAGCGTGAGGTGATTCCGGTCGGCGCAACCGAGCCGCGACCAGTTCACGCGCGAGTGATCGCGGCAACGAATCGTGATCTGGAGGAAGAGATAAAGCGCGGCAATTTCCGCAGTGATCTGTATTACCGCCTGAACGTGATCTCAATCGTTCTTCCGCCGCTGCGCGCGCGGCCGAACGATGTTCCGCTGCTCGCGGCGGCATTTCTGCAGCGCACGGCCGAGAATAATGGCGATTCGCCGGTTGATCTCGACGCCGACGCGCTCGACGCGCTGCAGCGCTACTCGTGGCCGGGAAACGTGCGTGAACTGGAAAACGCGCTCGAGAGAGCGGCGATTCTGGAGAAGGGACGCAGCATTACGGTTTCCTCCCTTCCGGAGCGCGTGGTGGAGGCAAAGTCAGATCCGCTGATCAGCCCCGCCACCCAGGCGAATCCGACGCTCGATACGATCGAGCGCGCCTACATCCTGTGGGTCCTGGAAAACGAAGGCGGGAACAAGGCGCGTACGGCGGAAGTCCTCGGCATCGACACGTCGACGCTGTACCGAAAATTGAGTCGCTACGGTCTGGAGAAATAACTGACTTGTACACACCGATAACGCCGCTGAAGAAAACGGAGATGCTCGTCTCCGTGCTCATGCCCGTCTACAACGAAGTGGACACCATCGCCGAGATAGTGGAACGCGTCCGCGCAGCGCCATATCTGACTGAGATTATTTGCGTCGACGATTGTTCCACCGACGGTACGAGGGCCATTCTCGCAAAGCTGTTGGCCGAGGGGAAGATCCAGCAGGCAATTTATCAGGAGCGCAATCGCGGCAAGGGCGCTGCGGTGCGGACTGCGATTGCCGCGAGTCACGGCGACGTAGTCATCGTCCAGGACGCCGATCTCGAGTACAACCCTGCCGACTGGCCGCAGTTGTTCGAGCCGCTTATACAGGGCAGAGCAGACGCGGTTTTCGGCTCGCGGTTTCTTGGTGGAACGCATCGCGTGCTCTACTACTGGCACTCGGTCGGCAACGGATTTTTGACGACGCTCAGCAACATGTTCAGCAATTTGAACCTTACGGACATGGAGTGCTGCTACAAGGCGATCCGGGGCGACCTCGCGCGCTCGCTGTCGCTCCGTTCCGAGCGATTCGGCTTCGAGCCTGAGATCACCGCGCGGCTGGCGCATTCCAACGCGCGCATTTTTGAGGTGCCGGTCAGCTACTCAGGTCGGACGTATCAAGAGGGGAAGAAGATCACCTGGCGGGACGGGTTCGCCGCGTTGATCCACATTCTGAGGTACAATCTCGTCAGGTAGGATCTGTATCTGCGTTTCGCGCTCAGTAACTGAGAAGCTGGGAACACCTATCCAGGCGGCCAAAGCGCGCGCATTCCTGCATCGTACGGCGCCAGCACCGGCGGTCCTTCTTTTACAGGCCGATAGAACACCAACGGCGTTCGTGTCGGGTATCTCGCAATGAGACCAGCATTGAACTCGGGTCCCATGTCGCGCACGACGAGCGCGCCGGGCCCGGAGGAGCCGGGGAGATCCGCCTGCCACAACATCCCTGCCATCTCCACGATTCCAAGAGTATCTGAAGCGACCTGACGAAGGCAGACGGGAGCAATCGGCGCTCGGGGCTGAGCACGAATGTCGTCGCCATTGGCAATGGCGATCTTCGGCACTTCACGCCGACGCGCAAAGTTGAAGTCGAGCGGCGGAGGCGTCGGGGATCTCGTTGCCGGATCGGCGGCGTACCAGAGCGCAAAAAAGTGGACGTCGCACGTGGGGTTGTACCGCATCGCCACTTCGAGGGAATCGAGTCGCAACCCGTGCGCTATGAGTCGGGTTGCTATGCGACCCGTCCACGCGCCGTGAACGAACACGAGCGACGGGCGCTTCTGCGGGGGAACCGTGATGCGACTCGTGGCTTGCCACGAGTCGCCGTAGCTCGCTAAACGCTCCGGCCCGAGGAAGAAGATTCCACCGAGCCAAGCGAGAATGAATGTGAAAGCCAAAGCCATTCGCGGCGGATAATTGCCGAGCGTGCGATCGGCGGGAATTCGTCGCACCAATCCGACGGCGGCGACCGCGGTAAGAAGGGCCCAGCCGGGTGTCGCCTCGTTGAGCATCCGAGGTCCCATGAACGCACCGTGATGCCAGTAGAAGAAGTTGCCCAGTACTGGTAAGAGAGCCCAGAGTGCTATGACGCGCTCGCCCCACGTGAGGCGTCGCGCGAAAACAAGAAACAATCCAACCACGAGCACTGCGGGGAGCGGTGATTCCAGGAGATACAAACTCAACATCTCGAGATCCGCGGAGGTAAACCCGAGCGCCTGGATGGGGCCGTAGAACTGGCCGGTGGGATCGGGGTGGAATCCGAGCCCCGTCAGGGGACCCTGTGCAGCGATGTATCCGAAACGAAATGGGCTGCCGAAGAAGTGGAGGTTGTATAGCCCGAGCAAAACAAAAATTGGTGCAATGCCCAAGGTGGCTGCGAGCGTGCGCCGGATGAAAGCTGCTCCACGATCACGTTCGATTTCACCGGTCCGCCCGAACCACATGAACGCAACCACAAGAGCCGCGATGACGGCGGTAAGAGGCCGGATCGAGAAGATTATGCCGGTAGCCAAGCCGCACAGCACCGCCCACAGGAGGTTGTCGTCGTCCAGGCTCTTTACGGCCAAGAAAATGGCCGCCGCAAAAAACGCAGCAGCTCCAATGTGGTTCATGTAAGCGCCGGCGAGCCCGACGAGAAACGGACTCAACGCGAGCATTACTGCGCCTACTCTGGCGGTTGCTCGATTCTCGGGAAGGAGGCGGTCAGCGGCGAGAGCAGTGAAAAGGACGGTGAGTCCGACGAAGAATGGACCAACAGCCTGGGGTACGCCGAGCTTGAGACCCAGAGCGAGAAAGACGATGTAGCCGGGCGGGTATTGCGAGACCCAGCCGTTCCGCGTCACCAGAGAGTTCTGGATCTGCCAGAATTCAGCGAACTTGTCGACTGGTCCGGCGAGGTGTCCTGCCGCGAGAAACCTTGCCTGGAGAAGCTGCGCCATCGCATCGATGAGATTGGGCTTCCCCTCGAGAACGAAGACTGCGAAGCCGAGAGTGATGACCGTTGACACGAGCGCCAACACGAGCGCGAACCTGAGCGGAGGCACTGACTCGAGCCAAATGCCTATACGAGCGAGGCGTCGCGCGATTGCCGCGGAGTCGACGACGCGACTGGCGATTATGCCCGCGGCAAGCACAATGAGACTGCCGAAGATCAGCATGGCCCGTGATAGATCGGCCAGGTCAATGGCACCGCGCAGAAAGGGGCCGGCGTCCGGCTCCGAAAGAATCCTGTAAACAGGGAAAACCACGAGGACCACGAGAAGTGCTCCAACCGAGCGCCGCAGGTAGGTTCCGGCCTTGTTCATTTGCGTGGTGGGCGGCTCGGGAGTTTTCATCGGGCCCCTAAGGTAAAGGGAAAGCGTGCAAAGTGCGAAATACTTGCGGTTTGCGAGGAAATGAGGCGCTGAGCCCCATAGTGGCTGGGCAGCTAAGTGATGTGTTGACAACGACTTAGAGTTAGACCCTCCCTCGGCCTGCTGGTTGCCATAACACGGGAATTACCTTGGCGTTGTAAGCGTCGTCTCAAGTATGACTGCTACGACAGCAGCGACGCTCAACCAAACAGGATTAGGAGACTAAATGTCAAGCAACAAAAAGGGCTTTACCCTTATTGAGCTTCTGATCGTGGTCGTCATCATCGGCATCCTTGCCGCGATCGCGATTCCGAAGTTCGCCAACACGAAGGACAAGGCTTATGTAGCCGCTATGAAGTCTGACCTTCGTAACCTGGCCACCTATGAAGAGCAGTACGCAGCGGATCAGAACGGCGCGTACTTCTCGGGCACCGCGACCAATGCCGCGGCTGTCAACGGTTTCACGCCTTCCAAGGACGTGACCATTACAGCGACTGCAGTGACGGGTCCGCCGCCTTCATGGACGGCGACCGCTTCGCACGCTCTGTCGGCTAAGACGTGTGACTCGGGTGTAACCGTTGCTGGCGTCATTAGCTGCACCTGATGTAGGCTGATACACTTGGCCTGATAGAAACGGAGCGTCGAGAGGCGCTCCGTTTCTATTTTCTCTCCTCTCTGGCCACTAACACCAACGATCTCTAGCCACTAACACCAAAGAGGTCTGGCCACCGAGACGGAAGTTTCATCCGGATGAAGCGGATTTTTCGGATGCATCGGATACTGCTTTGGCTCAACGTGGCGTAGGAGAGCATCTCGCCAGGGCTGGGATCTTTCTTAGGAACAGCCGCTC
>CADDZN010000196.1 GCA_902812375.1 bacterium
TTACGTAAAACTACCGGCAGGCGGCTGTTGGCCGAACCGGCTGTTGGCTACTGGCTCTTCGTCGTGGCGCTTCCGGGTTTGACTAACGGGTGTCGTTTCACCTGACCCCGCATCGAAAAGCCTCGGAGCCACCGGCCGGTTCGGCTACCTGCTGCCTGCCGGTAGTTTTTACGTTGCAGTTGGGCGGATGCGCGTACCCGATCCAAGCCCTACCCACCCTGCTCGTACACGATGTCCACGGGTATCGCCTTCGCCCCAAGCCGAGCCAGATCCGCCTGAAGCTGCGGCCCGATCGTCCCGAACTCCGCATTCAGCCGACCGGCGCCCTCGTAATCACCGCTGCCTTGAATGGTGATGATCCGCGCGGCCAGTGAATCGGCGGCGTCGCGCATCTTCGCCATGTCGACGCGATACTTCCCGTCCGGCTGTCTCGTAAATGCGCCGGCCTTCTGCAGAAAATTAAAGGCGACGACGTTCGCGCGGCCGTGTGAATCCGTCGCGCCGAAGCGCACCGACCGAAACATGCTCGCGAGCAGCGTGACGTAGTTGTCCTCGATGTTCGTGCTCGCCGTCTGACCCTGCGCATTGAGGGCGCGGATCATGTACATCGCGAGAATGTCGGCCTTCCCTTCCTCGAGCGCGGAGTACCGCTCCTTGAGCGCGGTGCGCACGAGTCCCTTCCCATTGATCGTGTTCTTGATGCCAAGCCCGTGGGAGACCTCGTGGAACATGACGTTGCCGAAGAATGCGTCGAAGGTGACGTTGTGCAGTTGGTCAGGCACGATCAGCTCCTGCGCGATCGGCATCAGGATGCGATCGAACTTGGCGCGCATCGCGTTCTTGAGCTGAATGCGGCGCGCTCCTTTCCTGAGCTGCACTTCCTCGTCGTTCGGAAGATTGATCGCGATCGTCTTGGCGCCGGTGTTCGCCTGACCTGAAACGAAGACGACATCGTAAGCATTGAGGTCAGACGCGCCGCCCGGCGTCTCGCGCTTGTACTCCTCGGGAACTGGAATACCGCGCTGCAATCCTGGCAACAGCGACGCGTACTTCGCGAGCCGCTCGCTCCACTCGTGATCCTTGATCAGCACCACGCCTTCGTGCGCGGCCTTGTAACCGAAGAGCGCATCCTCGTACGTCTCGATCGGCCCGATCACGATGTCCAAAGTGTTGTTCTTCATGTCCATCCAGGCGAAATCACTCGGCTGATAATCGTCGGTGAGCAGAGCCTGAGCGCGGAGAGTGAGATAGTTCTTGAGACCGGGATCGTCGGCAAGCGCTGCAGCCTGGCGCAATTTGGACGCAGCGAGCTGATGCTGCGCGCCAAACATCTCATGGAACGGAATCGCGTAGAGTTTTCCCGACGCGTCGCGCCGCACCATCGTGTAAAGACCCTTGAGCGAATCCGCGCGCGCCCCGCCGCCCGCGACGGCAGTCTCGAACTCGGCTTTGGTCATGTCGCGCGGGTAGTAGTTCGCGCCGTCGGGTTTGGGTCCGACGCTGGCGACGAATGGCGCGTTATCGTCGAGCCTGTCCCACGGGCCAAAGTTGATGTCGATTAGCTGACGAGTCGCGGGATCGCTGATGGTGCGCATCAGAGAATCGCGGTCGCCGTAGGCCTCGACCCAGAAGATCGGATCCATTTGTCGCGCGGCATCGACGAGAAGCGGCAGCATCTGCAGCTCCTTCGGCGTCAGCCTCGACTCATCGGCGACCAGTTTGACAGTCGTGTAGCGCCCCAGTCGTTCGGCAACACTCGGCGACGTCGCCGGGGCGGGGTTACCACTCACTGGCGGGAGCGGTTGCATCGCACAGCCACACATCAGGGCACCGGTTATTAGTTCCGAGACGAGTCTGGATCGGATCATTGTTTCTCCAATTGCGGATCATGCGCGTGGGGATGAGAGGACTGCAGGTTCAGTAACTGCAACTGCAAAATAAAAACTACCGGCAGGCGGCGGATAGCCGAACCGGCTGGTGGCTTCGGGCCTTTTCGACGTGGCGGTTAGACAAAAAGGGACAACGGTTTGCGAAACCCCGAACGCCACGACGACGAGCGCGTAGCCAGAAGCCGGTTCGGCCAACAGCCGCCTGCCGGTAGTTTTTATGTTTAATAGGTTGACACCCGATCTTGACGCCCAAACGCAAGACCCATAATCTCGCCATCCACCCGGATAGGTCCGCCCCGCAGGAGGTACTATGCAGCACACGACGAAGATCTTTGCGCTCATCGCTGCGACCACAATAATCGCACACAACGGGTCAGCTCAGTCACGCGACGAGGCCGCGGTTCGTGCAGCGTCCGATGCGTGGCAGCGCTACATCGCGGCGCAACAGACCGACAGCATCGTCGCGCTTCATCTACCGAACGCCGTCGTAATGATGGCGAACAGTCCGCCGATCATGGGATCCAATGCGATCCGTGCGGGCTGGGGCGACATCGTGAAGCTGCCGAATCTCAGCATGCACTGGACACCGCAGCACATCGAGATCGTGAGCCCGACGGCGGCGCAGGAGTTCGGGACCTACACCGATTCGTACACCGGGCCCAACGGAATAGAGGCCGACACCGGCACCTACGTAACGCTTTGGAAGAAGGTGAACGGTAAGTGGCGCGTCGCGCTCGATGCGCCTGTAAGCAGCCGAGCGGCCCCGTCGATGCCGGCGGAGGCGACGGAGTTTGTTGCAAAAAGCGGAAGCTCGCTCGCGTGGAGCGATTTCAACTCGCCGGGCTTCGCGTCGGGCGCGAAAATCACCGTGCTCGAGGGAAATCCGTCGTCGCCGGGCCGGTTCGTGCTGCGACTGAGCTTTCCCGACGGATATCAAGTGCCCCTGCATTGGCATCCGACGACAGAAACCGTGACCGTGCTTTCGGGCGCGGGTGATTTCGGGATGGGGAACGCCGTAGATCCGGGCGCTGCGCACGCCTTTGCCGCCGGAGATTTCGTATCGATTCCGCCAGGACACGCGCACTGGTTGAGCATCCATGCGCCGACGGTGGTGCAGGTCATGGGCAACGGGCCGTTTCAGGTCAATCTCGGGGCGCCCAAATAGGTATAGCGCTCTTTCGGGATTCGAGAAAAAACAACAGAAAGGGAAGGACTACCTGTTAAGAGTTGGTGTGGCCGGTTGTGGGTTCCGAGTGAGCTTCCCGCAACCCTCAGCACACAACTCCAACCCACAACAGGTAGTCCTTCCCTTTCTGTTGCTCTTCCCAGACTACGTACCGAGAGCAGCGAGGTACTATTGAAGAGTGAATTCCCGCATCACTAAACGACCCGTCTTAGCGATCGCGGCCGTCGCCCTCATCGTTCTATTCATTCCACTCTTCCAGAAGTGGAAGACAAACTCCCTGAACGGTGGACAGAAGCCAGCCGAGCCATTTCGGATCGCGGGAAATCTTTACTATGTGGGCGCGAACGACGTCACGTCGTTTCTGATCACGAGCCCGCAAGGACACGTGCTGATCGACGGCGGTTATCCAGGCACCGCGCCCATGATTATGCAGAGCATCGCCAAACTCGGCTTCAACATCCGCGATGTCAAAATCCTGCTGAATTCCCATTGGCACCTGGACCACGCCGGTGGACTCGCTGCTCTCCAGAAGGCATCCGGCGCGGAGCTGTGGGTGAGCGAGCGAGACGCCAACACAGTGGCGAATGGCGGGGCCGGTGATCCGACACTCGGTCCGTTCGGCTTCATCATGTATCTACCGGGATTTCACTACCCGGCACCGCGGGTCGATCACCGGTTCAAGGATGGCGCGAAAGTCCGCCTCGGTCCCATCGAGCTCACCGCGCACGTGACGGCGGGCCACACGCGCGGCTGCACATCGTGGGCGTTCCCGGTGCACGACAGCGGTCGTGACTTGCTCGCGCTCGATGTCTGCGGCCTCGAGTTGGGACTGCCAGTCTGGTTACTCGACCGAACGTATCCGGAATTCAGAACCGACTTCGAACACACCTTCGCGACATTGCGCGGCCTGCCGGTCGACATCTTCCTGACCACCCACGCGCGGAAATTTGGGCGCTGGCGAAAATTTCAGGCGCGGGCGACGGCAAAGAATCCGGCGGATCCGTTTATCGATCGGAAGGGATACCTCGAGTTGATCGATCAAGACGAGAAACGATTTCGCTTATACGAGGCCAGCGAACACTTGGCCGAGGTCGATGATCACCTGCACACCCGCGATGTCCCATCGAATCGAATCGCGGACTACGCTGGCCTTGCCTTTCGCCGAGCAGACCTCCACCGACTCGTCGCGCCAATCGACGAGCCATACGTGTTGCACGCCCAGTGCAAGGTAAGCGTCACGCTTGAATTCCCGATCGTAGATTCGGGATGAGCGACTGAGAATTTCGACGGCGAGCCAGTGCTCCGTGATCTTGCGCCATTCAGTCATCGGACTGAAGCGCGCTGGAAAGACCAGAATGTCCGGCTGTAACTGCGTACGCGGCATCCGTACAACAGCGCCCGGTCCAACGACATGTGCCAGTCCAGGTCTTCCCAGGAACTCGGTGAGCTTGAACTGAATTCGGTTGGCGACAACCTGGTGCACCAGCGCGGCTTGCGGCGTCACCAGCAACACTCCGTCCAGCAGCTCGTACCGATTCCCGTCGTTCGGGAATTGTTCGAGATCGTCGACGGTATACAGCGGGATGGAGATCGCCATGGCCATACGCTACACTCTCGGCATTCGGTTTGTCCACTCGGCACGGTGAAACGTCAGATCGCACGTACGCGGCGGCGTAACCATTTGAACGCGTACAGTTGCCGACTCGTTCTGCGTGAGCTGATTCTACTGCGGGGCCACCACCAGGACCGAAAGCGAATCCCTCATGCCTCTCGCGCCAAGCGTAATCAACGCAGTGCCGATCTTGAGCCCGGTAACGAGAACGCTCGCCGATGACGTCGAAACTCGGTCCTGATAGCGAAACCTTGTCGACGCTCGAGCTGGCAAGTTCGTCGATACCCGAAGCGCCGCTTGGCAGGTCTTTTTTGGATTGGCGGAGTCGGGCAAGATAAATCGCACGATGTGAGCGGGATGCTCAACCCAATGAAAAGCAGAGATCTCGCCTCACGTAGCAAGGCATTCATGCGCATAGCCTGATCTCCTGTGGGCATGGAGCTCAGGAAGGATCAGGTTATAGAGCGGGCATACCTATACGTCGACTGACGTAGTTCGATGGACCGATTCTGCTAGCTGGTCGGAGGATTTCGTTATACGTTCGAAAGACTTGCAATCTTGCGGGAGTTGGACCGCATAACCGCGCGCTGCTCGCCTAGCCGCGATTCCCGAATGGCAAACAAGAAGAACACGCGATCAATGGCCCCGCCGGGCTGCGAGGATGAAGGCACGTTACTCCAAGCCCTTCTTCGAGATGCGGCTAGTCTCCCGCGGGATACCGATGGTACATACGCTATCAGCTATCCCGAATTCCTGGAATACTTCAGGCTTGTGGCCGTTCACAGAGAACAATCACCTGGCGCGAGGTCCTGAGTTCGGCGGTTCACTCGCGTTCAACATTGTCGCTGGTGTGCGCTGCAGCCGCGACTCACTTACCCATGCCTCAAAGTCATCGGCGAGCCGCGACAGCTTCTGCGGCGAAAGCGAGAGCAATGCAGTCGTGATTTTTTCCTGTACTGGCGGCGGTGACCCACGCAGCACCGCCGCGCCGCGGTTCGTGAGCGTGAGATGAATCTTTCGGGCGTCAGCGCGGTGCGACATACGCCTCACGTAACCGGCACGGACCATTCTCGCCGCCATTTCGCTCACCGTCGATGCGTTGGTGAGAGTTTGCGCCGCGAGCTGCGTGAGTGAGATGCCCGGCGTCTCGCCAATCTGTTGAAGGATCCACAATTGCGCGCCGCTCAGATTTACTCGAGTCGACCGCGAGCGCGACGCAGTCTGCAACGCGCGAACCATGCGACGCAGACAGTCCATCACCCGCCGCGCATTCCGATTGTCAGTATCCGGCCGCCGGCGGCTCGTCACCGATTTTTTGGCCATTACGAAACGTGTTGGGACACAGCGGGTGGGTATAGATGCTCGGCCGGTCGACCTTGGAGTAGGTGATATCGTCGACCGTCATTCCTGCCCTGGGATCGAGCCCAGCGAAATGACGAATGCGCTTCGCAATCTCGTGGTCCGCGCACGGCGTGTCGCCGCTCAACCCAAGTCCGCCGATGATGCGGCCGTTCTTGTAAAGCGCCAATCCGCCGGCAAATG
>CADDZN010000197.1 GCA_902812375.1 bacterium
CTTCTGTATCGGTGCCGGTACAGCGACATCGACCGGCGCGACGATCCCTTTCTTGAACGCCATTTCGTTAGTTGTCTGACGCGGCTGGCTCGGTGTCTCTACCTTGTCGGGTTCAGCCGCAGTTTGAGCGCTCTCTGGCGCCTCAACATTCACGCCAGCCTCCCGAAGAGTGGTTCGCCAGTCAGCCGCGCCGTTCGACCGAGGGACGGCAGGCTCGCTATGTTCGATGGCAACGGTCCGGTCGCCCTGAAAAGTTCCAGCGGCACCAAGCACGCGCATCACCTGATCGACGTGCAAGCTGTCGAGCACCAGCTCTGTCTCTCCAAGCTCGCGACGCTGCTCCAGGTAGCGCCGCAGTATTTGTCTAGCGTCCACTCAGTTCCTCTTCGATCCGATCGAGGAGTGCCTCTGCGACGTCAACCTTGGACATGAGGGGAAACTCTTCCTCCCTGCCGCCGCGGCTGATCAGCGTGACCCGATTCGTATCGACGCCAAAGCCGGCGCCGGGTTCTGTCGCATCGTTCAGCACTATCATATCCAGCGCTTTCGACTCCAGCTTCTCGCGCGCATTTCTCAGCCCATCATTCGTTTCTAGCGCAAAACCGACGACGAAGCTCTTCTCTTTTCTTTTCGCGATTGTCGACTTCAGGATGTCTTCCGTTTGTTCGAGATCGATCTTCGGCACGTCACGACCCTTTTTAATTTTCCCAGACGCCGCCTTCGCTGGCCGGAAGTCAGCGGGCGCCGCGGCCATGACCAGGACGTCACAACCGGGAAGCGCTTCGGATACTGCTTCGGCCATCTCTTGCGCGGTATCCGCCTTCACGGTCGAGATTTCAGACGGAAGAGGGACATCGACATGGCCCGCGATGAGAGTTACGTCGGCGCCTCTTCGCCATGCCGCCCGCGCAATTGCGATTCCCATCTTTCCACTGCTGTGATTGGAGATGAATCTCACCGGATCGATCGGCTCTCGCGTCGCGCCGGCAGTGACGACCACTTTCTTGCCGGAGAGAACAGAGCTTACTGCGAGAAGGTGCGCGACGCGGCTCATTATCTCCTCGGGCTCGGGCATCCGCCCGGGCCCGCTCCCTTCTCCAACTGCCAGCGGTCCTTCCGCCGGCTCGAGCACTTCGTAGCCAAGTAGTCGCGTCTGCGCGATGTTGCGCCTGGTTTGCGCGTGTGCCCACATCCGGTCGTTCATCGCCGGCACCAGGAGTACTTTTGCGTCCGCAGCCAGGAGACACGCTGTCAGCAAATCGTCGGCTAGTCCGTGCGCCGCGCGAGCGATAAAGTCAGCCGTCGCTGGCGCCACCACGATCCCCTTCGCTTCACGTGCGAGACGAATGTGATCGAGCGCGTGACCTGGACCGAAAATCTCACTGTGAACTGCCCGGCCGGTGACAGCCTCGAACGTTATCGCGCCGACGAACTCACGTGCCGCGCGAGTCATCACTACATCTACCTCGGCGCCGGCCTGTGTAAGCAAACGCGCCAGCCACACGGACTTGTAGCTGGCGATTCCCCCGGTAACCCCGAGGAGGATGCGACTACCCGCGAATGGACGCGCGGTAACTACTCCGTGCGGCGACGCGGGATGACGCGGTACTCGACCTCGCCTTGCGTCAGCTCCTCGAGCGCGCGCGTGGTGAGCTTCTTCTCACCTGGCGCCGAGCGATCGCGGGGAAACTCGTTAAGCACGCGGGCGTATTTGGCCGCGACCAGTACTCCGAGGTACTTGTTCGTCGCGTGCTTGGCGATTTCGTTCGGGATGAACACCTGCATATCACTTCCTCTTTGAGTAAAGATCTATCGCGCGCTGAATTCCGTCCTCGAGCTCTACGATCAACGGCTCGAGTGATTCGATACGGGAGCGTCTTGAATGTTCCGCATCGATGATGGCGTCGATTTCGGCAACCGCCGAGTCGATCCGATCATTGACGACCACGTACTGGTAGAAATCTATCGCCTTCAGCTCCTCTTTGGCACTTCGGAAGCGCCGAATCAACGATTCGGCGTCCTCGGTCCCTCTTGCCTTTAACCTGTCGACGAGGATGTCGGCCGACGGGGGGAGGATGAAGATGAGAACGGAATCCGGAAACGCGGCCGCAAACTGCTTCGCTCCCTGCACATCGATGTCCATGATCACATGCTTTCCGGAGGAAAGCACTTTTGCCACTTCGGAGCGCAAGGTCCCGTACAGATGCCCGTGGACTTCCGCCGACTCCGCAAACTCTCCCGCCCTTTGGCCACGCCGGAAATCCTCGAGGGAGCGGAAGTGGTAGTCGCGTCCGTCCTTCTCTCCCTCACGTGGAGGGCGCGTGGTGCATGACACTGAGTACCCGACATCGCGCCGCTTTTCCAGGAGCCGATGCGCAATAGTGGTCTTGCCACCACCGGACGGGGATGACAGGATGATCGGAAAGGGCATTACTCCAGGTTCTCGACCTGCTCGCGAATCCGCTCGAGCTCTTCCTTGATTGCAATCACATCATCGAGTATCGGAGCGTCATTTGCCTTGCTGCCGATGGTGTTCGCCTCGCGAAGCATCTCCTGAAGGATGAAGCCGAGACGTTTTCCGACGGGCTCGCCTGTCGGCGAGCGCACCGTGTCGCGGAATGCCGATAGGTGCGAGCGAAATCGGTCGAGCTCCTCGGCGATGTCGAGCTTGTCGGCCAGGAGCGCGATCTCGAGCGCAACCCGCTGAGGATCGATCGCCGCCGCACCAAGCAATTCGTCTACGCTTTTCTTTACTCGGGCATGATGCTCCCTGAGTCGTACCGGAGCGCGGGCCTCCGCGTGTGCGAGCTTCTCTTCTACCGCGTTCACTCGATCGAGGAGGAAGCCGGCCAGCTTCGCGCCCTCGGCTTTTCTCATTGCAGAAAGATTTTCGGCGGCGTGGGAAACGATCTCCACCAGGGCGCCGCCTGAATCGGGGTCGATCTCATCGCTCGGTGCAGCGATCACGTCGGGCAAGCGCAGCAACGTCGCCAGATCGATTTCCCCGACCAGCTTGTGCTTTTTCTTGAGATCCTTGAGCGTCGTCACGTAGGCGGTGAGTCGGCCCTCATCAATCGTCGGAGCGCTCGCTTCGCCGCGATCCAGATGCGCTGTAAGAGTGACATGGCCGCGGGAAATCTTCTGCCGCAGCACTTCGCGAATCTCGCTCTCCCAGCGCGCAAAGGCGCTGGGCAGCTTGAGATTCGGGCTGAAGAACCGATGGTTCACGGTTCTTATTTCAACGCTCGCCCGCGCCCCTCCCACCAAGCCTTCAGCCGAACCAAACCCCGTCATGCTGGATATCATGTGAGGCGGCCTATGTTACGGCGGCACAAGGGCTTTGTCAATTCCAGAAATCCCATCTCACACCGTAGATCGCCAACACTCGCGGCATCTCGAAGCCGGGAACGACGAAGTACGGATAAGCGAGAATGTTGCGCTGCTGATAGCTGATGACGGCGCGCAAAATTCTTATTTCCAGCAGCGCGGAAACGGTTCGCAAGCCGCCAGCGTTGATGTCTCCCGCCGCGAGCGGAAAGAAGGTACTGCCACGGTACTCGTAGACTCCCGCGGCGCGCAGCTCGAAATCTCCGCGCGGGAACCGGCGAGGGAAGCTGTTCGTGAAGTTGAGCTCGGACCGGCTCTGATACTGTGGTTGGTACGGGCGCGCCTGGTCCCACCGCACGAGCCAGCTATCGATGCCGAAGCCACGACCCAGCGGGCCGCGGATCGAAAACGTTTGCGCCGTTGATTTTCCCGCTGAAGTCGGCAGCAGGAGCGTGTCATACACGATCGGGGCGAGACCTTCCGTATTGGTTACGGACATGTAACCACCCGAAACCCACGGCCCCAGTATCCGGAGTCCAACCTCTCCCCTCGCGGTGGTGGTACTGGCAAGAGTAGAACTGGCGCCAGCGAGCGGGGTCGAGCGAGCGACCGAACCCGATACCGCGAGAAAGCGTAGCGGCTGCGCCCGTATTCCCACATCGATGTTCGTACTTCCGCGATATCCGTCGCGCTCGGCCAACCCACTCAACAGCCCGATTGGCGTCGCGAGGTCGAGTCTCCCCGAAATAGAGTTCGTGGTATTGCCGGCGATCGCCCGCAGACGATCGTTGACTTCGACTCTCGCTGGCCCGCTCGTAAATCCGGCGGTGGCATTGTACTGGGTCTCGGAAGCCTTTCGCTCCGTGGTATCCGGCTGAGCAGTCGCGCCGATACTCCGATCGCGTCCAGTCTGACCCCTGAAGCCGAGCGACGCGACGGTGAGTTGTGCCCAAGGGCCACTGTTCACACCTC
Organism: bacterium; assembly: GCA_902812375.1. Taxonomy (GTDB): domain Bacteria; phylum Gemmatimonadota; class Gemmatimonadetes; order Gemmatimonadales; family Gemmatimonadaceae; genus UBA4720. The sequence goes on from CADDZN010000197.1 coordinate 4,300, forward strand.
CGACAGCAGCCCTCAGGTACGCATTGGTGTTAGTCGCGTCGAGCGGGAGGATCGGCGGCCTGCCGACAAACGGGCGCTCAATGTCGCGCGTAGCATGTACCCGATTCACCAGCGCATCCACGCTCCACCGCTTTTTCGCTACGCCGATTCTGCCGAGCAGCGAGAGCGCGTCTCCGCTTCCGGAGAAACGGGGGCTCGTAACTCCGTATTGCTGCCCACCGAGTTGGAAAATCGCACCGTTGTCGTAGCGCTTTCCGTAGAATCCGCGATAGAGATTCGTGTCTTCGTTGCCGGTCGCGACGTCGACGCGCGTGTACGGATCGGTGTTGTCGACTCGCCAACTGCGCATGTAAAGACGCAGCTCACCCGCGCTACGTTCGATGCTGAGATGCTCGAGCGACCAGAGTTGAATGGTGGAAAGGTCGAGCACTCCCCCAGTGGTGTTATCGAGGTCGTCGATCTCGATACCATCATAGAAAATCCTTACGCGCCTGAAATCTCCCGCGAACGTTGCGGTCTGCGGAGTCGAGAGCCAGCCAGAGCGAAACGTCGTGATCCCCGGGATTCGGTCGAGAAGGTCTACGAGTGAGAGGGCGCCCGTCGCGAAGAGCTGCGCGCGGTTCCAGTCATATTGCGACCCGATCTCATAGGTCAGCGGATCAGCGAACCGTCCGACCGGCGGCTTGATCGAATCGGCCTTTACATGGGCGCTGTCGGGACCGGAATCGGTCTTGGGTTTGACCGGAATCGGAATTTCACTCGCCGGCGGCGGAACTACCTGTGCTCCGCTGGACGCAGCGCCCACGTACAAAATCGCCCCGACCAGAAGGCCGAGGCGGGTCGGGCTGAAGCGTAGCCCTCGTTGCCTCTTCAGCGAACTCTCCCGCGAATGAATTCGATGAAGGTACCCGTTGGCACGCCGGTCGGTCCCTTTGGAAGCGTTACGAGATCGGTCTCCGAGTACGCGGTCCCCGCGATGTCCATGTGAGCCCAGGTGTAACCCTCAGCGAATTCCTTGAGGAACATCGCGGCGGTCGTGGCGCCAGCGGGACGCCCGCCTGAGTTTTTTATGTCGGCGACGTCGGACTTGATGAGATCCTTGTACTCGTCCCAGAGAGGAAGCGGCCAGCCAGGCTCTCCCGCACGTTTGCCCGCCGCAAGGATCTCGGCAATGAGTGCATCGTCGCTCGAGAACACACCGCTCGCTGTGTGTCCCAGTGCGATGACGCAGGCACCGGTCAGAGTCGCGGCATCAATTACGACCTCGGGATCGAATCGCTTCGCGTAGGAGAGGCAGTCGGCGAGAACAAGCCGTCCTTCGGCATCGGTGTTGATTATCTCGATCGATTTTCCATTGCTGGCTTTGACCACGTCGCCCGGATTCATCGCGGTGCCGGAAGGCATGTTGGTCGTTGCGCCGACGATTCCGACAACGTTCACTTCCGGCTTCATCTGTCCGATCGCCTCGAAGGTGCCGAGCACTCCAGCACCGCCGCACATATCGAACTTCATGAACTCCATCCCCTGCGCGGGCTTGATCGAGATGCCGCCGCTATCGAAGCAAAGGCCCTTGCCGACGAGCACGACTGGTTTTGCGTTTGGCCTGCCGCCCTTGTACTCGAGCACGATGAGCTTGGGCTCCTGCGGCGTTCCCTGCGCAACCGCGAGGAACGATCCCATCTTCTCGGCTTCCATCTCCCGGCGGCCAAGCACCGTAATGCCGAAGCCGTGACGCTTGCCCAGGTCTTGGGCGGTCTGAGCGAGAAATTCGGGAGTGCACAGGTTGCCGGGCATCATTGCGAGGCGACGCGCAAGACTTTGCCCGGCACCGATGGCCTGACCGTTCATGAGTCCGCGGCGACTGTCGTCGGTATTGCTGGTGATGATCGTCACTTTCTCGAGCGGCTTCT
>CADDZN010000198.1 GCA_902812375.1 bacterium
TCGTAAAAAGAATCCGGGAGGTCTTACCACCGCGGATATCTTTGCGGCGCACGACGGCGGCGACGCCCTCGCCGTCAAAGTCATCGACAACGCGATCGAGCTGTGGGGGATGGCGACAGCAAATCTCGTGAGTCTCTTCAATCCCGAGATCATTGTTTTCGGTGGCGGAATCTTCGGACCGGCTGCAGAATTCCTCGACCGGATACGCGGCGAGGCGAGGCGATGGGCCCAACCGATTGCAATCGACCAGGTGCGGTTCGTCGTCACCTCGCTTGGCAGTGATGCCGGACTGTTCGGCGCCGGCCGCCTCGCGATGATGTCTCGGGAACCACCGGAGTGACGTCCCGACGCGTGCTTTTTGCCTGCGCGTGTCTCGGCATGCTGACGTTCGGTATCGTGCTCACGACACTCGGCGCCGTGCTGCCATCGATCATGACGCGCTTCGGCATCGACAAGGCAGCCGCCGGCTCGCTCTTTCTCCTCATGACTTTCGGCATACTCGCGGCTTCGCTGATCTTCGGCCCGCTCGTCGACCGCTATGGTTACAAGGGACTTCTGTTGACGGCGACCGCGCTGATTGCTCTGGGCCTCGAAGGCATCGCCTTCGCACCGTCGATGGCAACGCTCCGTGCCTCCGTGATCATTATTGGATTCGGAGGCGGCGTCATCAACGGCGGCACCAATGCGCTCGTCGCCGATATCAGTAGCGACCAGCGCGGAGCCAATTTGAACCTGCTCGGTGTCTTCTTCGGGATTGGCGCCATGGGAGTTCCCTTCGTACTCGGCGTTCTCACAAACCGGTACTCTCAATCGTCGTTAGTCGCGTGGGTCGGCGCGCTCGTCCTCGCATCGTTCACGTTGATTCTGGTTTCGGGCTTTCCCGCGCCCAAGCAACCCCAGGGTTTTCCGATTGCCGCCGCTGGGAAGCTCGTGCGCGATCGCTTGCTACTGCTCATGGGATTCATGCTCTTCCTCGAGAGCGGGCTCGAGATCACCGTCGGGGGTTGGACTTCCACTTTCGTCACGGAGGAGCTCGCGGTACCGGCGCGGAATGCGCTCATCATCCTCTCCCTGTATTGGATGGGGATGATGCTGGCGCGACTCGCGCTCGGCTACATCCTGCGCAGGCGTTCGGCATTTGGCGTTCTTTACATGTCCCTCATCGTGGCGCTCGTCGGCGCCGTCCTGCTGCTCACCACTCACACAGTAGGCATCGCGGCACTCGGAGTGTTCATGCTGGGCGCCGGTTTCGCCGCGATGTTTCCGACGGTTCTCGGATTTGTCGGGGACCGCTATGCAGCCCTGTCCGGCACCGCATTCAGTATCGCGATTGCGATGGCGCTGTGCGGTGGGATGTTGCTTCCATATGCAACGGGATTTCTCGGGATGAGATATGGAATGCGTGGCTCCTTCGGAATCGTTCCCGCAGCGCTGCTGGTTCTTGCCGGACTACTTGCGATTCTAATGCGCGGCCTTCGCGCGCCCTCACTATCATCATGACGCTAAGTAAACGCTGGCTCTCTGCTACACGGTCGGTCCTCGACGAGATCGAAAGCACTCAACTTCCCGCGATTCAGAGCGCGGCGGAGATCATGGCCGATTCGATCGCCGCCGAGCGATGGGTGCACACTTTCGGGTGCGGACACGCGACGATCCCGGTGGAGGAGATGTATCCGCGTATCGGCGGGTTCGTCGGCTTTCATCCGATGATCGAGCTTCCGCTCACCTTCTTCACGCGCATCACCGGCGAGATGGGCATCCATCAGTTCCTGTTCCTCGAGCGGGCGGAGGGATACGGGAACGCGATCATGAAAGCCTATTCGTTCGACAGGCGCGACACGATGTGGATTTTCTCGCACACCGGCATCAACAACGTCAACATCGACATCGCACTGCGGGCGAAGGAGCAGGGGATGAAGGTGATTGCAACCGGATCTGCTTCGCAGGTGGCGAAGTCGCGTCATCCCTCGGGTCGAACATTATTCGAGATCGCTGACGTCGTCATCGACACCCGAGTTCCTGCCGGCGACTCGAGCGTGCCGCTCAAAAATCACGTCGACAATGTCGGCCCGATATCCACCATGGCCTCGGTGGCCGTAGTGTGGATGACTATCACGACGGTTGCGGAGATCTTAAGCGAACGCGGAGTGAAGCTGTTTATCCATCCTTCGCACAACGTTCCCGGTGACACGACGGCGCGCGAGCGGCTCGATGCGGCTCTCGCGGAGTACAAGCGGAGAATTGCGGGAGTTTAAAGCACCGGCATGCTTGGTAACGCACTCAAAGCTCCAGCTCCCAGGTCTGTCCAACGAGATCCTTGCCGAAGCTGTGGTGCGGCTCTGAATCCACGAGCTCGAATCCGGCACGCTCGTAAATCCGTCGCGCCGAGTGCAGGACGCTGTTCGTCCAGAGCGAAATTTTCTTGTAGCCTGCGCGGCGCGCGAAGCTAATGCATTCATCGACGAGGCGCGTTCCGATGCCGAGTCCGCGGACGGAGGCCTCGACGTAGAGCAGTCGCAGCGCTGCCACGCTTTTCGTTTTCTCGGCGCAGAAAACGGAGCCGACGATCTCGCCATCGCGCTCGGCGATCCAGGACCGCTCGCACTTCGGATTGAAGTTGAGAATGAATTTCGAGAGGATATCCGCGACGAGTGCCTCGAAGGTCTCATCCCATCCGTATTCCTGGTTGTAAATGATGGCTTGGCGATGAATGACCCAGCCGATGTCTCCCGGCTGGTGTGGACGCAGCGTGTACGGTAGCGGAGGGACGCGCGAGAGACCGAGCACTTTATAGCCGCTCTACGTAACTGAGGATTATGGTCTCAGAGACCGGTAAGACCGGTGAGGGTAAACGCGTGGGGATAGATCAATGAAGAACGTTTTTATCACTGCTCTCGTATAGACGTGCATCACTTTATGGGACCTGGCCAAAAAAGATTTCCTCACCGGTCTTACCGGTCTCATTCCCCCTTCCCTCTAGTCCCGAAAGGAGGACTTAAGAAGCCGCACCAAACGTGTCGACCACTACACCATACCAGCCGGTCGATGAATGGTCGAGGTTGATCTGGGACTGGACGAATCGGTCGCCAGGTGACAGAATCGAGAGTAATAGACCAGCGAATCGGAGGAAGCTTACATGCACCTGCAAAAATCGTTGGACGTCGTCGCAGAAGCCGGCAGACGCGCCGCCATACTCGCCGATGAAGTCAGTGATGCAGTGAAGGACGGCCGCTCGACGGAGTGGCTGGAGGAGACGCTTGCATCGGCGCTGCTAGAGATGATGCGGCTGGAGCGCGACAAATGCGCATTGATCGCCGAGCATCGCGCCGATCTGTGGGAGTCCGCGCTGGAGCGATACACGCTTTCGGGCGCCGCCCCGTATGCGGTCGAGGAAGCGCGCGAACGGCACAAGGAAGCGGTGACCATTGCTGACGCTATCCGCGTCGATCACGCAACCGCCAACGGATAGCATCAACTCCGAAACAACGCGAGCATCAATCCGCCGATGGACAGGACTGTGCCCGACCAGTAAATGAACATCCACTTCATGATGTCAGCCTTCATGTCTGACATCCGGTCGGAAAACTTTTCAGTCAGACGTGTATCTAACTGAGCCATTCGCTCGATCAGGCGTGCCTCCGACTGAGCAATCGCCGCATGCAGCTCCGCCTTGAACCGCTCCCAGTTCATGTCATTGAGATCGCGAAGCTGCTGCTGATACGTTGCGTCCACGGCGTTGAACCAATCCACGAATTCGCCGGCGATTTCATCACCGAAGCGTTCGTAGAACTTTTGTGATAGTCGTGCGGTGACCGGCAAGGGCGCTCCTCGAAGACGAGGCACCCATTGTCAGTATTAGTACGCTCGGCGGCGACACCCGCGCAATCCCGTAATGGTCGAACCGGTTCACTGAAGACCTTGCCCACGAGCTTGAGTTTTCGCGAATGGGGACTAGTATTCTCGGGATTAAACCTCGGTCTATTACGCCCCACTCAAAGCGATGTTATCTCGACGCAAATCACTTACGGCTGCACTGGTAATCTCATTTAGCTCCGTCGGCATTCTTCGTCCACACGCTGCGTCAGGCCAGACCACGACTTCCGATACGGCGACCAGGCCGACCGACGTGGGAACCGTCGTCATCACGGCTACGAAACCTCTCCACGTCATAGGCCACCTCAAGGATGTCGAGGGCACCGTCATCTACGCCGGCAAAAAGACCGAGGTGCTGGTCATGGACAGCCTTCGCGCGAACATGGCGCAGGACGTCGAGCGCCAGATACTCGGGCGAGTGCCGGGCGCCAATTTCTCCGAAACCGAAGGAGCGGGATTCCCATCGAACGGCGTTGGCTTTCGCGGGCTCGACCCCACCCAGTCGATCGAGGTCAACACTCGACAGAACGGGGTCGGGATCGCCGCAGATCTGTACGGTTACCCGGAGACGTACTACACGCCGCCTTCCGAGGCGCTCTCGCGGATTGAAGTGGTTCGCGGCGCCGGCTCACTGGCCTTCGGTCCACAGTTCGGTGGATCGGTGAACTACGTAGTGCGTGACGGGACGAGCTTCGCGCGACCCACCCTCTTCACTGCGCAGACCGCTGGCACCGACGGACTCTTCAATTCCTTCAATTCGCTGGGCGGACAGAGTGGGCGATGGAACTACTACACCTTCGTGCATGCACGCACTGACGACGGCTGGCGTCCCAATAATCAATCGCGCCAGGCCGCGTTCTCGGGGAACGCGACCTACGCGGCGTCCGAGCGTCTGCGGCTGGGTTTCGATTACACGATTTTCAGAAATCGAATCCAAATGCCTGGAGGATTGTCCGACAAGCAGTTCGCCGCAAATCCGCGTGCATCCTTCCGATCGAGAAACTGGCTCGCGAGTCCCTGGAACCTTGCGGCACTAAAGGCGGGGTTCGATTTCTCGCCATCGGTGCATTTGGAGTCTGTGCTGTCGTCGATGTACAGCCAACGATATCTCGTGTGGCGGAATGAAGACGGCGGACCGCAGGAGCTGGATGTCATCGATCCGCAGACCGGTACGTATGTCCCACGTGAAGTGGAGAGTGAAACGTTCCGGAACGTTACGCTCGAGAACAGGCTGCGCATCGATCACGATTTGTTTGGCCGATCGGCTACGCTCGCCACAGGCGTGCGCGGATTCCTGGGCGGTCTCGAGCGCTTCGAGGGCGGTCCCGGATCCACAGGAACTGATTTCGACATGAACCTGTACGGCGGAACGTGGGAGCGCGCGCTTCGCTTCGGAACGAGGAGCGTAGCCGCGTTCGCCGAAGAGCTGGTGCGCGTGACGGACAGACTCTCGATCACGCCCGGCGTTCGCTATGAGTTCGTGCGTTCCACCTCGACCGGCTACACTGATGTCGACTCGGTATTCACGCCACGAAGCTACTCCTATCCGCTCCTCGGCCTTGGTGGACAGTATCTCGTCGGCGGATCGAGTCAGCTCTACGCCAATATCTCTGGCGCGTATCGTCCGATTCCTTATGGCTCGCTCGTTCCATTCGGCAGCATCCTCCGCGTCGCTCCGAACCTGCGTGCATCGCACGGCTACAACGCTGACATTGGCTGGCGCGGGATCGTCAGCGACGTGGTGAAATTCGACATCAGCGGATTTTATCTCGCCTACGGCGACCGCATCGGCACGCGCACCGTATCGAGTCCGAACGGCTCGTTCTCCGAGACAGCGAACATCGGAAACAGCGTGCACAAGGGGGCAGAGATCTATGTCGAGCTCGACCCATTCGCGCGCGAGTCACGGAGCGCGGCCACCAACTTCGATATCTTCACGTCGCTCGCCTACATCGATGCGCGATACGTCTCCGGCCAATTCCGCGGCAATCGAGTGGAGCAGGCTCCGCGAGTTCTGGCACGCGTTGGTCTCACCGGCAGCGCTGGAGTATTTACGTCGACCCTGCAGGCTAGCCACACCTCGGACTCGTTCGGCGACGCGAATAACCTGCTGCAGCCCGTGGATGACGCAGTCGCGGGCCTGGTTCCAGCGTACACTCTGCTCGATTGGTCCGGGTCAGCACGCATCGGAACCCGGATGAAACTGAGCTTCGGGGTCAACAACATTGCGAACA
>CADDZN010000199.1 GCA_902812375.1 bacterium
GCCTTCGTCGATTACGACAACGACGGATGGCTCGATCTGGTCATTGCAGGCGTACCGGCCGCCCCCGGCAAAAACGCGGGCGTGTTTCTCTTCCGCAACGATGGCACTGGACGGTTTCTCGATCGATCGAAGCTCATTCCTGATGCCGCGCGCAATGCTGGCGCATCAGCGCTCGCTATCTCCGACGTCGATGAAGATGGCGACCAGGACCTGTACCTGATCGATGGCGCGGGAGCACCGCGGCTTCTGCGCAACGACTTCGGGAACAGTAATCTCGCGGTGAACGTCGAGCTCAAGGGACATCGCACCGGCAGCGGCAAGAACAACGCGTTCGGCATTGGCTCGCGGGTGGAAATCCGCGCCGGCGACATCTACCAGACTCGGGTAGCCACCGGACGCGTGACACATTTCGGACTCGGTCCGCACCTCAAGGCCGACGTGCTGCGGATCGAATGGACCAACGGCGTTCCACAAACTGTGTACTTCCCGGGGTCGGACCAGGATGTAGTAGAAACCGAGATGCTGAAAGGATCATGCGCACTCGCCTACACCTGGGACGGCAAACAATTCCGGTTCGTGACCGACGCGATGTGGCGGAGCGCTCTCGGTATGCCACTCGGCCTCATGGGTGGTGGCGGCGCGAGCGCATTCGCCCCCGCGGGCGCGTCACAGGAATATCTGCGCATCCCCGGCAATGCACTCCAGCCGCGCGAGGGACGCTATGTCCTCCAGCTCACCGAGGAACTATGGGAAACTGCGTACGCAGATCAGGTGAAGCTGCTCGCCGTCGATCATCCTGACTCGGTCGAAATCTTCGTCGATGAACGATTCGTCCCGCCGGGGCCGGTTTCGCTGCATATCTATCAGATCGCCAAGCGCGACGTTCCCCTCTCGGCCAAAGATGATCGCGGCAACGATGTCCTTCCCGCGCTGCGGCAGAGTGACGATGTCTATGTCTCGAACCTCGAGCCAAGCCAGTATCAGGGCGTCGTCAAGCAACACGATCTGATCCTCGACCTCGGCGACTCCGCGGGTCTTCCGAATACCTACCTGTTTCTGCGCGGCTGGATTTACCCGACCGACGCGAGCATCAACGTCGCTCTCGGCCAACAGTCGTCCATCAAAGTCGCGCCGCCGTCCCTGGAGGTACGCGATGCAAAGGGCGCTTGGCGTACTGCGATACAGAGCATCGGTTTCCCGTCGGGGAAAGACAAGACGATGGTGATAGACCTCGCCGGAAAGTTTCCGACCGCGGATCATCACGTTCGCCTGCGCACTAACATGCAGATTTATTGGGACCAGGCATTCGTCGCGCGCGCAATTTCCGATAGCCTGACGAAAACCACCACCCTCGATCCGCTATCCGCAGACCTGCATTTCCGCGGCTTCTCCCGGATGTACCGAAAAGGCGGCCGGTACGGACCATACTGGTTTGCTTATGATGACGTAAAGAAGGATTCGCCCTGGCGCCCGATCGAGGGGGCTTTCACGCGCTTTGGCGACGTGCGGTCGCTGCTCGACAATCCCGATGACATGTACGTGGTGATGGGGCCAGGCGACGAAACGACGATCGAGTTCGATGCGACCTCCGCCAAATCGCCGCCGCCCGGGTGGAAGCGCGACTTCCTCCTCTATACCGACGGCTGGATCAAGGATTCAGACCTGAACACCGCGTTCGGAACAACTGTCGACCCGTTGCCGTTCCATGGTGTGCGATCCTACCCTTACGCACCGGGTGAGTCGTATCCCACCGATGCAGTACACGCGCGCTATCTACGGGAGTACGAGACACGCGAAGTCGGGCGCAAGCAGCTCGCTGAGGTGCAACGCTAATAACGACGCGCCAAGGGCTCGCCGGACCTCCGGGCAAAGATCAGCCCGTTCTTTCTCAACGGCCGCGAGCACGACTGGGCTTCGCATATTGGCCGTTGCCGTAAGCGGTGCCATGATAAAGCTCCGTTGACCGGAGAACAGAAAAGCCCCGCCCTGGTTCTGTCATGGTTCCCGGGCGGATCACGTCCGAATTGGCCTTTTTCCTGTTAGTGTGGCCGAGCGACGTTTATAAATTATGGTTTCCGTTCCGCAGCTTTCGCCATCGTGGGCACTGACGTTGCGGGCCGAACCGGGCCCGGCAATCCTGCCGCCCATACCAGGAGTGAGAATGTGAAAGTCGCTAGCCGCACGGCAGCTCTAGTAGCTGTCGCAATCTCTATTGTCGCCTGCTCCGACAACACAACAGCACCACCCTCCGCTATTCGGAAAATTTCCGGCATAGCGTCCGAGCGGCAAAACCCTCTCGACATCTCCAACCGACCGGACCTCCAAGCGACCGTTGCAACGGAGATGACGTTCCACATGAGAGACGGCACGATACACAAGAGCCAGTTCTCTCAAAAGGTGAGGGCTCATTTCAACAAAGGGCTCGCCCGTGCAACTGTGGAGCGCGGCGCTAGTCACGGAAGCGCCACTGCTGGCTCAGTGAGAGCGCAGTTTGCAAGCCTGCAAAAGCTCCCGGCGCAATTCGCGCAATTTAGTACGACCGATTCGGCATACACTCCGGTCCTCGCCGCGACCGACGGAACACTAGCGGACAACTACCAAGACTCGCAGGTCGATTCCGTCGGAAATGTTTTTGTCATTTACGGGTCAGCTCCGGTAGAGGGCCCGCCGATTACCGACGCTTCGGGCTATCGCAACGGCGTCCTAATGCAAACATTCCACGCGAACTGGACGGCTGTTAGCGGCGGGTACGTTTTGGCGAGTCAAACCCTCGCGGCTTACTACGAGGACGGAAGCCTTGCCGCAACGATCGTTTCCAATGTCTCGGGAACTGGTCCAACACAAGGCGATATCCAGCCGACTCACAACATTTTCCCGGAGCGGTTCAAGGAACCACTCTACGCGGCGCTGGACCGAATCGGCTGTTGGGTCGCGCCGCAACCTGCATACGCTTCGACGGAGTGCGTATGGAAAGGGCTTATGTTTGGGGCAGAGACTTTTGCTTTGGGGGTTGCGACGTATTATGGAGGCCCGTATGCTGAAAAGGCGGCTGTCGCAGCTGCGTGATGGCTCGGGTGGCCGACTTGGACAACTGCTATGTACGACTGGCTTCACTGCATAACCGGCACTAGACGAGGCGGCGCCAAGACTGGCCCGAACCCACAGTAATGGGCGCCGTCAACGGAGGCGGTGTGTTTCTCGCCTCGATCACTGTGCTTGCGGCGATCGTGGCCGCTCTGTTTGTGTTGCGCAGAACTACCGGCAGAGACAGGACGGTCGGCCTCGCGACCGTCGGCACCGCAGCGGGAGCGGGCGTTGTGAATTTGCTGAGATACATTGGCCTACTGCCAGAGGGCCCGCTATACTGGACGCTCAACATCTCTCTAGTCGCGCTGTTTTGGGCGCTCACTTTCGAGATGATCCGCGCTAACAAACGACGAGGGACGACTTAGGAAAAAAGGAGGCTCACAAAGAGCCTCCTTTTTTATTCCTCGCGGTGCGAAGCCAAAGGAACAGCAGCCCTTGGCAGTGCGGGCATTGCGCCTGCGACACAACGGCCTCGCCGAGCGGACGTTTGGCGGCGCGCCCAGAGGAAATCATCGCAAAAAGTGCAACGGCGGAGTACCGCGTGGCGCATTTCGACCCTGTGCATCTCGGACCCGCGAGCGGGATAAAGAGAGGCGCAAACGTTGACCATGGCGTGAAACCGAGTGCTCCCCGATATTCGATCGGCTCTAGCGGAGCTCCCTTAGCATGTGGTGTCATCGGATTACGATCGGTGTCGCCTTCGCAAGCAGGATTGCGTACGCGCAGGACACCATCAGGACAGCCGTCCCACCAATATTTTCGGGCGTGGATACACCGATCGAGGTCGTATTCACGGTGAACCTCGGAACTATTCGCGGAGACAAGAGCAGCGACCCTCGCTGGCGTGCCGCGACGCTGTCGTACAAGTCAGATGACAGCAGCCTCGTGACGGTTCCTGTCCAGGCCAGACCACGAGGGATTTGGCGCCTCAAGATGTGTGAGTTCCCTCCACTCCGATTGAATTTCAAAGGGCAGACAACGAGAGGAACGATCTTTCATCAGCTCGACAAGCCCAAACTCGTCAGCTATTGCCACAACACTGACTCCTACGAGCAATACATCCTCCAGGAGTACCAGCTCTATCGCATCTACCAACTCCTGACTCCGTTGAGTCATCAGGTTCGCCTGCTCAGATTCATATATGCTGACAGCGCCAGCGGGAAAATCCGCGCAAAGCGATACGGATTCCTGATAGAGGAGACCGGCGCGCTCGGTGCCCGCATGAGCGGAAAAGTTCTCGAGCAGAAGGGGGCGGGCGCTGAGAATCTCGACCCCTTTCAGGACGCGCTCTTTGGCGTGTTCGAGTATTTCATCGGAAATACTGACTTCTCGGTCGCCGGTCTCCACAACGTGGAGCTGTTCTTCGACGCCGAGGGAAGCGTCGCGCCGATCGCGTACGACTTCGATTTCGCCGGCGCCGTCAACGCAAGGTACGCCGTACCCGCCGCGAACCTCAATATCCCGAATGTGCGACAGCGACTTTTCCGCGGCTACTGCACGGATCCCATCCAATATGAGAAGGTGTTCTCACTGTTCAATGAGAAGAAGACCGGGATCTATGCTCTGTACACCGATCCCGTTGGGAATCTGATGGATCGCGGCACCGTGAAGGAAACGCTTCACTATTTCGATGACTTTTACAGAGTCATCAACAACCATCGCTCGGCGAAGGACGCGATCCTGGCGGCCTGCCTCGGAGGAAAATGAAGCGAGAAGCGGGGTACTACTTCCCTGAACCAGCGGCATCGCCCCTTTCAGGTCCCACCGCTATACTCTGATTCGTGCTTCACCGACCACGCCCTTCCATCCGGCGCGGCATCATCGCCGTGCCGTTTCTCGCAGCAATTCTGCTCGCCATGCGTCTCGATCGCGGGCCCGGCAAGGCAGCGGCTGATGCCGCGCATCCGGGATTCGTGCTGCGTGACGAGACCAGTGCGGCGGGAATCCACTTCGTCCATCATCGGCCGAGCTTCGATCCAAAGATCGCGGGGATAGAGCCGCACGTCGCGGCGCTGGGAGCCTCGGTATCGGTCACCGATTTCGACGGCGACGGCAAACCCGATCTCTATTTCACCAACAGCCGGTTTGGCGAGCCGAACGCCCTTTATCGGAACAAGGGCGACGGCACCTTCGAGGATGTCGCGTCGGGCGCTGGTCTCGCTGATTTGAACCGCGCCGGCGATGGCGTTTCGATGGGAGCCGTGTGGGGCGACATCGACAACGATGGGCGCGAGGATGTACTCGTCTACCGCTATGGATATCCGGCGTTGTTCAGGAACGTGGACGGTCACCACTTCCAGGACATCACCGCGCAGGCCGGACTGCGTCGTTGGATAAACAGCAACGGCGCGATCTGGGTCGATTACGATCGCGACGGTTTGCTCGATCTCTATATCACCGCCTACTTCCGCGATTTCGATCTGTGGCATCTCCAGACCACCGAGATCATGCACAACAGCTTCGAGTTCGCGACCAATGGCGGGAAGAATCTGCTCTTCCACAACCTTGGCAGCGGTAAATTCCAGGACGTCACCGACAAAATGGGAGTCGGCAGCACGCGATGGACTCTTGCTGCCGCGTCGGCGGATTTCAACGGCGATGGCTGGCCAGATATCTATCTCGCCAACGACTATGGTCCGGAGGAGCTCTATCTCAACGATCATGGACGCCGCTTCGTGCTCACCACCGCCGGACTCGAGAGCGAATCCAAAAGCGGAATGTCGGTTGTACTCGGCGACGCTTTCAATCGCGGCAAGCTCGACGCCTTTGTCACCAACATCTCGGAACGCGGATATCTGTTTCAGAACAACAATCTCCGTTTGAACGAGATCATTGCGCTCGGCAAGTTTCGCAATGTCGCCGAAGGGGCGATCGCCGACGCGGGGTGGGCGTGGGGCGGACAGTTCGGCGATTTGAACAACGATGGCAGGAAC
>CADDZN010000200.1 GCA_902812375.1 bacterium
GTCGCACTGTGTAGACTCCAGGCGCGACGAACGGTGTGGTCGGCGCGGGTGCGGTGTTGTGCGGTGAAGCGCTGATCGGCAAACCCTGTTCGTCGCGCTGCGAGCGGAGACCAGGGATCGGCTGGTACCGCACATCCCACTGAAAGCGATGCAGTCCAGCCGCTGATGACAACACCTGCGGAGTTCGGTACCAATAAATCGGCACCGGCGCACTTGCCGCGCTCGGCAAAATCCAGGGAAGAGAGTCAGCGCTCGTGTAGTGCCTGACGACGCGATTGCGCGAATCAATGACATCGAGCGACACCACATCGGTGCGCGGCGAGCTCAGGTAATAATCGAGCGGCGTGCCCTCCGGTGGGTTCTCTCCCATCGGCTCGTCTGGCGGCAGCGGAGTATCGTCGTTGGTATTCCAGCGAACTCGGAGCGCCGCCGCCGGCTTGAAGAGTATCGCCTCACGCGCCACGAAGTCGGGCGTCATCTGACGCAGCGCTGTCACGTCGTCGAGAATCCAGAATCCGCGCCCGTGTGTGGCGACCGCGATATCGTCGTCTTTCACAATGAGATCGCGCACCGAAGTCGCTGGAAGATCGAGCTGCAGCGATTGCCAGTTGTCGCCGTCGTCGAACGAGACCCACACGCCCTTCTCCGTCGCCGCATACAATAGGCCTTTCCGAACGGGATCTTCGCGAATCGAGTTCGCGGCACCGAGCAGCGTGAGATCGGTAGCGCGTGCGCCGTTGGTGACGAAATTTCGCGAGATATCCGTCCAGGTGCGTCCGCCATCGTGGGTTCGATAGAGATGTGGCCTCATGTCGTCGAGGCGGAGCGTGTTCACCGCAGCGTACGCAGTCTGGGTGTCGAAATGTCCAGCATCGATCATGAACACTTTCCACCAGGGGCCGATCTGCGGAGGCGTGACGTTCGCCCAATGCTGCCCACCATCGGTGGTGCGCTGAATCACGCCGTCGTCGGTGCCGATCCAGATCACGCTCGCATCTGTTGGTGATGGGCCGATGGTGTAAATGACCCCACGCTGCTGCACGAGGCTCGGGTCGCTGTACTTGCCGACGCTCGGCGGAATAGTCCAGGTGGTGCGCGTCAAATCAGGCGAGATCTGCTGCCAGGTGAGACCGCCATTCGTCGTTTTCCAGAGGACGTTATTTCCGAACAGGAGCAGGTGCGGATCTGCCTTCGAGAATACCACGGGCTGAGTTCGCACCTGGCGGTATGGACTCTGGCCTGGCGCAAAGTTCCGCCCCGCCAAAGGTCCGACGACTGAGACAGTGCCGGTCGTACGATCGAAGCGCGTGACCGAGCGTCCGCCGTACACGATATTCGGATTCAATGGATCCGGCGCGGCGTACCCATACTCGTCGACTCCGACCGGCGCCCACTCGCGCATCGTGGTCTCGCCCCAGTTCCCGCGGCTCGCGACGCACGCGCTGCCACTCTCCTGCTGCCCGCTGCAAAGTCGATACGGAAATGCGTTGTCCGCCGCGACGTGGTACAATTGCGCGGTGGACTGATTGTACCACGAGCTCCAGGTGCGCCCTCCGTTCAGAGTGACGACCGCGCCTTGATCGCTCAAGAGCAGGATAATGTTCGGATCAACAGGGTTGATCCACGCGTTCTGGTAATCGTCGCCACCTGGCGCACCCTTGAAAGGCGCCCATGTCTTCCCGCCGTCGGTCGATTTCATCGACACCGTCGATGCAACGATTATCATGTCGGCGTCCTTCGGGTTCACGACCGGAACCGAAAGATCACCACCGCCAATGCGCGCGGCTGGACGCGGATCGCTGGTGATTTTGGCCCACGACGCCCCGCCGTCGTCGCTGCGGTAGAAATCGACTGCGGCTGGCGGACCGTCTGACCCAACTGACGCGTACAGTCGCTGCGGATTGCTCGGCGAGATCGCGAGGTTCACCTGATTCGTCGTAGGCGGAAGGCCGTTAGTGAGCTGCTGCCAGGTGTCGCCGCCATCGGTCGACTTGAACAGTCCGCCGCCGCTGCCGGTCCATACTGAATTCTCCCAGGGACCCTGACGCTGCTCCCAGAGATTGGCGTAGACGATGTTCGGGTTCGACGGATCGATGTCAACGTCGTTGCCGCCGGAGTTTTCGCTTCTCTGAAGCACTGGCGTGAAAGTTTTTCCACCGTCGAGCGAGCGGAAAATCCCGCGCTCCTTATTCGGTCCGTATGGGTGGCCGAGCGCCGCGACGAAAATTCGCTGCGGATTGCCTGGATCGACGGCGATCTGCGGGATCTGCTGCGCATCGCGGAGGCCCAGGTGCTCCCACGTTTTTCCGCCATCGCTCGACCTGTAGACGCCATCGCCAACCGAGAGATCAGGTCGCGGTAGCCCTTCGCCTGATCCGACGTAGACAGTGTTCGGATCAGAGGGGGCTAGAGCGATCGCGCCAACGGACTGCGTGGGCTCGGCGTCAAAGATCGGATTCCAGGTGCGACCTGCATCATCGGTTTTCCAAACACCGCCGTTTACCTGGGCCATGTAAAACGTGTACGGGCGCGTCGGATCCCCTGCACCAGCCTTGGTGCGTCCACCACGCAGCGGACCGATCGAGCGCCAGTGGAGCGCGGTGGAGAGATCGGGGTGTTGTGCGTGGAGTGCGCACGGCGTGATGGAAACCGCAGCAGCAAGAAACAGGGCGGGTGCGATGCGGCGTTGGATTCTCGAATTCATGGGATGATCGGGAAGAATCGATTGAAGAGAAAGGGGACGGGTGGCGCGGGTCGAGTGAGGATGAGCTTGGATATTATGCAGCACCGAGGATCGTCGCGCTTTTTTTCGGGCACGTGTAATGCACGCACCCGAAGGAGAAGCCATCAATTACCCATTGCAGCGCACTCAGGAAAATTCGAATGAGCAATCCCAGCAAACTGCCTGAGCCCCAGCCGCGTCCTGAAAGCTCGCACCGGACTCCCCGTGAGATCGCCGAGGACGAAGCAGGGCCGATTGGCGACGGCTCGAAGGGCCATCACAAGAAGCTTCAGGCCGATCAGGGACCGATCCGCAAGGTCAATGAGCCTCACAAAAAGCAATCGTCCGATAGAAATGGCGGTTAGGTTGTGACCGCGTCGTCGAGAATGTAGCTCACGTCGTCGACGCTGTTCGCCATTCGGAATGTCCACTTGCCGAAACGGCCGTCGGCGTTCACTGCGTTTGCCCAGCGATGTGCCGCCGCTTCCTTGATCTCGCGGAGCGGGTCGTAGCCTTTGGTCTCGAGAACGAGATTTAGCGGCGCGTCTCCGTTGTGTCCCGCAATCCGCACGATGAAGTCGGGCACGAAGTCGTGCAGCTCGCCGTTGTGCATGTATGGGATTGTAAAACCCAATCCCGCGTTCTTGACGAACGACAGGACTGATCTGTGCCGGTCTATGTAGAAGGCGGCTCGCTGCTCCCACTGCGCGGTGTCGGCGACGACATAGTTCACGTGGCTGTGTGTCGTCGGCTTCACCTCCTTGCTCGTCCAGAAGTCCACGTCTGACGTTGTGCCTTCCTGGTCATGCGGGGCGAACCTGGGCAGCTCAGGACTTTCACCCGCACTCGTGTCTGGTTGGATTTGCTGGAGCAGGATCTCCACTGCCCACACGTAATAAGGCGCCTGAAAAACCTGGATGCGCTCGGATGATGGAGGCACCTCGAGATATCCGTCGACAAAACGCTGACAGATTGCCTGTAGCTGCGGAAACAGCACGTGTGGCGGCACCGTGGTCTCGCGCTGCGAGAGATAATTACGCGCCAGTGCCGAGGCCATCTCGAATACCCCACGCTGCGTACGCATGCCCTGGAAATAGGGCGCCATCGTAATCTCGCGGACGCTGCCCGGTAACGCCGCTACCGGTCTGCCATCGGTGTCGACCGCAAGCCCAGCCATTCCCACCAGCGTTGGGTATTCACCTGGTTTGAGAACGAGCCTCGGCATCTTCTCCCAATCGACCGTCACTCGGCTCTTGACCGCTTGCGTATAACCCTCAACCCGAGGAAAACGAATCTCGAGGTGCGCGCGATCCTCGAGCGCCTTGACGTGGAACCGTTTCGGCGCTGGGGGCTGTGGTCCGCCTGTGCTCTTGAATGGCACGATCTCGAACGGGACTCCAAATACCTGCGCCACTTCTTCGGTGAACAGCCCGTTGTCGCCGACCTCATAGCTGGCGCGTCTCAAGCCGCGTCCGACGACCTGCTCGCAGAGTAGCTGTGACATGAACGGCCGGAGGCCGATGATGTGCGTCACCGTCGTGGCGTCCCAACCTTCGGTGAGCATGCCGACGCTAACGATACAGCGGATGTCGCGTCCCGGTGGATGTAGCTCACGTCCGGTTTTCTCCGCCAGCTCCCTGAATCCCGTCGGATAAATCGCGCGCCCTTGCCCGTCGCGCGGCCAATCCAACTTGCCAACGGTGTCGAGGGTGTAGCGCATCCACTTCACTTCGTCGCTCTTGGCGCCCTCCGTATCGCTCTCAGAAACGACCCGCGTATCGACGCGGATGGTGTTGATCTTTCCTTCCGTATTTCTGAGCTCACTCACCGCGAAACGCGGCAGCTCCACCGTCTGCTTCCCCTCGGCGATCCACTCGTAGACCGCTTTCGCCAGACGAATATCCTTGCAGACGAGAATGAAAACCGGAGGCCGTCGATCTTCACGCTCCTTCCAGCGCTCGAACTCCTGCTTCCAATCCCCCGCGAGCATGCTGATTGGTTGCGCGGCGTGCTTGAGCACCGCGTCGGGTTTCGGACCCGCGCGACCATCGCCCCGCTCTGTCCTCGTGAGCTTCGACATCACCCACGCCCACACGTTGAAGTATTTCGCCCGCTCGGCGCCCGTCGTATCGGCTGCGGCGAGCTGCGGGATCTTGACGAGTCCGCTCTCGATCGCATCGACGAGCCCAAAGTCGCTCACTGTCCACGGGAAAGGCCGAGCCGTCTCACGACCGGCCCGCGCGAGATAGTAGGGAGTAGCAGAGAGATCGACTGCGAAGTTGATCCCGCGCAGGTGGTGCACGGTGTCGAGTCCCGAAATCCATACCGTCGCTTCCTGAACCATCGTTTCATCGTCAGCAGCAGTGCCGGTGAGCGACTCGTCGTCCGATTCTTCGGCGTCGGGATGGATGCGATAGGCGTGGTGTGCTTCGTCGTTCAGTACGAGCAGGTTCTGCTTTTTTCCGAGGTCTCGGCCAAGCACACGCTCGATGAGCGCGGTGTCGCTCTCGACATATCGGCGGTAGTACACGACGGCCGAGAGAAGCTTGCCGGTATCATCCTTCGTCTCGGATTTGACGAAGAAAACCTGTGCCGAGACGTTCTTCTCGTACTCGGCGAGCGTGAGATAGCGGTTGCCGCGGGCGGTAGTGTTCCTGTCGCCAATATGAATCACCTCGTCGCGCTCCTCGATGACGCCGGCTTTCACGACGCGCGACGGAACGTCGCCTACGCGTCCCATTTCCTGCGGCTCGAACACGTGCCAGTTGGTGACGAACACGCGCCCACGGGCGAGGAGCGGCATGAGGTGCGGCGGAACGAGATCACGGGTGCGGTAGAGACTCGCATCTCCAGCAGCGGGATCGAGCTCGCGCAGGCGATCGCGGATGGTGATGTTGGGGCAAACGATTAGAACCGCGTCAGAAAAGCGGCCATTGGCGCGGTCGCTCACTTTATTGAGGATGCTCCACGCCGTGAGCATTGCCATGACGGTCGTCTTGCCGGAGCCCGTCGCCATCTTGCAGGCGTAGCGTGTCCAGGGTGAGAAATCTTCGCGACGGGAATCCGCTGCGGGCTCGTCCCGCGGGACGTCGACGCCCTGGAGGTAGTCCGCGCGCGCTTCACGCAGGAAGATGATCGTTTCGACAGCTTCGATCTGCGCGAAGAACAGTCGTTGGGCGCGATCTTTCCGCTTCCATAGACTCAGTAGCTCG
>CADDZN010000201.1 GCA_902812375.1 bacterium
CACCACCCGCGCCACCGCCGCCCGCGAAAAAATGAGTGATCCACGCCGGGATTTGCCGAGTGTGAGCTCACTACTCGAGACTTCCGAGATTCAGGATCTGCTCGAGCAGCACCCGCGGCGAATCGTCGTCGACGCTATTCGCACCGCCGTTGAGGCGGCGCGGAGCGAAGGGAGTGCGCTCAGAACGGAGCAGCAGTGGATTGCGAGTATCGTCTCCGCGGTTGGAAACCTCAGCCAGCGCTCACTCCGCCGCGTCATCAACGCGACCGGTGTCGTTCTGCACACCAATCTCGGTCGCGCGCCTCTGGCTGATGTTGCTGTGCGCGCGATCGCGGAGATAGCAGTAGGCTTCAGCAACCTCGAGTACGATATCGAGAGCGGCAAGCGTGGCTCCAGGTACTCGCATTGCGTAGGGCTGCTGCGCCAACTGACTGGCGCCGAGGACGCGCTCGTAGTCAACAACTGCGCGGCTGCGATGGTTCTGGCGCTCAATGCGCTCGCCCAAAAAAAGGAAGCTCTGGTGTCGCGTGGTGAGCTGGTCGAGATCGGAGGCAGTTTCCGCATTCCGGACATCATGGCGCGGAGTGGAGCGAAGCTCGTCGAGGTCGGCACGACGAATCGCACCCATGACGACGACTACCGCCGAGCGATCACGCCACGCACCGCGGCGATCGTCAAAGTTCACCGCAGCAATTTCGCGATCGAGGGCTTTACGTCCGAGGTAAGCGTCGATCGGCTCGCGTTTATCGCGGCGGAGCACGGGCTCCCGGTACTTCACGACCTCGGGAGCGGCCTCATGCTTTCCCTCGACGCCTACGACCTTAGGGGCGAGCCGACGGCAAGTGATGCGCTCGCATCTGGCGCAACCTTGGTACTAATGAGCGGCGACAAGCTCCTTGGCGGCCCGCAAGCCGGCATTATCCTCGGCTCCGCGAAATTGATGGAAAAGCTGCGCAAGAATCCATTCGCTCGAGCGATGCGGGTCGACAAGCTCACACTGTCCGCATTGGAGGCAACCCTCAGACTCTATCTCGATCCTCCCCGCGCCCTTGTAGAAATTCCGGTGCTCGCAATGCTCACTGCAACTGTCGACAACCTTCGCGCGCGCGCCAATTCAGTTGCGGGCGAGCTGCGCGCCGCCGGAAACCCCGTGAATGTCGTGGAGTCGTGCGCGAGTGTCGGCGGTGGAGCATTTCCGACCGCCGAAATTCCTTCGATTTCCCTTGCGGTGTCCCGCAACGCGCAGTCAGTGGAGGAGGCTCTTCGCCGCGGAGACCCAGCGGTGGTCGGGCATCTCACTGGCGGCGATCTTCTCCTCGACCTCCGAAGCGTGCTGCCCGCGGAGGATGCCCTGCTCACTCGGGCGCTCCTCGACGCGCTTCGATGAAGTCACCGCTCGCCGGGGTGTTTCTCGATCGAGATGGCACTGTCATCGAGGACGCGCATTACATCAAGGATCCCGCCCTCGTGAAGTTGCTTCCGGGCGCCGCCCAGGCTGTCCGAAGGTTGAACGACGCGAAGATACTCGTCATCGTAGTGACAAATCAGTCGGGAATCGGACGTCATCTCATTACAATCGAAGAGTATGAGGCCGTGAAGACGCGCTTTCACGCGTTGCTGGCCGAGCACGGAGCCCACATTGACGGCACTTACTATTGTCCTGACGTCCCGGGCGATCCTCGTGCTTCCGGATGTCGAAAGCCGGAAACCAGAATGTTCGAGCAAGCCTTGAACGATTTCCAGCTCAACGCCTCCGACGTTGCCTACATCGGAGATCGTTGGCGCGATGTTGCTGTGTCAACCAAGCTAGGCGGTCGAGGCATCATGATTTGTTCGCCGATGACGACCCCTGACGATCGCCGAGAGGCTCTTGCGCACAAAATCGAGATAGTAACGACGCTGCCAGAGGCCGTCGATCTACTTTTTGGTCTTACTGACCGCGACCGCTCGCCGTAAAATCGGAGATGCCGTCACGAATTGCCGTGCTCGCGTCCGGACGCGGCTCAAACATGCAGGCGATCATCGACCACTTCGACAATCTCGCACGAGAGAGAGTCGCGAAAGTCGTACTGGTTGCATCGAACAAAGCAGACTCGCCGGCGCTCATTCGCGCTGCTACCTCTTCCATCGACATCGCGCATTTCAACTCGGCCGATGACGGTTCCGAGTTGCTCAGCCTACTCGAAACATTTCACATCGATCTCGTAGT
Source organism: bacterium (assembly GCA_902812375.1). Taxonomy (GTDB): domain Bacteria; phylum Gemmatimonadota; class Gemmatimonadetes; order Gemmatimonadales; family Gemmatimonadaceae; genus UBA4720. Next base: position 2,210 of record CADDZN010000201.1, read on the forward strand.
GCTCGCCGGTTACCTGAAGCGGATACCGCCGAAGGTTACCCGCGCCTACTCCGGCCGGATGCTCAACATCCATCCAGCGCTGCTGCCGGATTTTGGCGGCGAGGGTATGTACGGCTTACGCGTGCACGAGGCCGTGATTGCATCGGGCGCCAGGGAAACCGGCGTCACCGTCCATCTGGTGAGTGATGAATATGATCGTGGCCCGATCGTCGCACAGTGGCGCCTGGCCGTAAATGCATCCGATACGCCTGAGTCTCTCGCTGCCCGAGTGCTCAACGTCGAGCACACTGTTTATCCGCGGGTCGTGGAGATGGTGGCGATTTTAAACCAACTCGAAGCAACACGCACTGACTGACATGCCGACTGCCCTGCTTTCTGTCTCTGATAAAACCGGAATCATCGAGTTCGCCCGAGGTCTCACTAAACTTGGCTGGACCCTGCTCTCTACTGGAGGAACCGCCAAGGCTCTGCGCGCCGCCGCCATCAACGTTCGCGATGTCAGCGACATTACGCATTTTCCGGAGATGCTGGATGGTCGAGTGAAGACTTTACATCCCGCTGTGCATGGCGGACTCCTGGCGAGGAGAGACCTTCCCGAACACATGAAGGCGCTCGCGGACCAGGCGATCTCGACGATCGATCTCGTCGCCGTGAACCTCTATCCTTTCGAGGAGACCGCCGCGCGCGCCGGAGCGAGGCCCGACGACGTCATCGAGCAGATCGACATTGGAGGGCCGTCGATGCTCCGCTCGGCAGCGAAAAATTTCGCGTCGGTTACCGTCATAGTGGACCCCGCGGACTATGCTCGTGTTCTCGCGTCTCTCGAAGCGGAAGACGACGACCTCGACCTCCGCCGTTTACTCGCGGAAAAGGCGTTTGCTCGCACCGCGGCGTACGACGCCGCTATCGCGCACTGGTTTGCGTGCGATCGTAACGAGATTTTTCCCGATCGCATCGCGATCTCTCTCCAGCGAGAGACGACGCTCAGATACGGCGAGAATCCAGGCCAGCGCGCCGCGTTCTACGTCGAGCACTACAAGGACGGGATCGCCGCACTCACAAAGAAGGGCGGCAAAGAGCTGTCGTTCAACAATCTCCTCGATCTCGAGGGAGCTCTCTTCGCGACTGATCCCTTCGCGGGCGAGACTTGCTGTGCAATCGTAAAGCACACGACGCCCTGTGGACTCGCGACTGGAACGACAGCGCTCGACGCCTACATGAAGGCGCTCGCCTGCGACCCCGTTTCGGCGTTCGGGTCCGTGATCTCGTTTACCGTTTCCGTCGATGAGGAGACGGCACAAGCCGTATCCAGCTTGTTCGTCGAATGCGTCGTCGCGCCAGAGTTCAGCGAGAGCGCGCTCGAGATTCTTGGGCGGAAGAAAAATCTTCGCGTTCTCGAGGGCCAGGCGCGCTGGCGGGAGAATGCCCTCGATTACAAGCGCGTCAGGGGTGGATTTCTCGCCCAGGAACGAATCGGACGAAATGTCGGAGAGCAGTGGCGCGTCGTGACGAAGCGTCAGCCCAGTGAAACCGAATTGACCGACCTCAGGTTCGCGTGGCGGGCGGTTGGAAGTGTCAAATCCAACGCGATAGTTCTCGTGCGCGACGGCGCGACGATCGGCATCGGCGCGGGCCAGATGTCGCGCGTCGATGCGGCTTTTCTATCCGTGCACAAGGCGAGGCTCTCGGGTCACGAAACGAAAGCGTCGGCGATGGGCTCCGACGCTTTCTTTCCATTTCGAGATGGCGTTGAGCAGGCGGCGGAAGCCGGAGTCAGCGCCATCGTGCAACCGGGTGGCTCGGTGCGCGACGAAGAGGTCATTCAGGCGGCGGACGAATTCGGCATCGCCATGGTCTTTACGGGAATGCGGCAGTTCAGACACTAGCAATGCCTGCACGCGCACGCACCACGAGCGATGCGCTCGACTATAGGCCGTCATACCTCGCCGCGGCCATAGCCTCCGCGCTGGTATTCCTCCTCTACCTGCTGACCCTGTCGCCATCCACGGCGATGTGGGACACGAGTGAATACATTGCGGCCGCCTACGATTTCGGTCTGCCCCATCCGCCGGGCAACCCATTTTTCATCCTGCTCGGCCGATTGTTCGCGATCTTGCCCATAGCTCCGAACGTCGCAATGCGGATCAATATCCTTGCGGCGCTGTGCAGCGCTGCGTCAGCGGGGATGTGGTTCCTCATCACCGAGCGCGTGCTCGTGGGTTGGCTGGCCGAGCGTTGGCAGCGAGTCGTCGGTGGATCGGTCGCCGCGCTGATCGGCGCCACCGCGTTCACCGTCTGGGCCCAGTCTGTCGTAAATGAAAAGGTCTACACGGTTTCCCTGCTTGGCCTCGCGCTCGTCTCGTGGCTCATTGTGCGATGGTGCGACGATCCCGACGGACCGCGCGCCGATCGCTTGCTCGTTCTGGTTGCATATCTAAGCGGACTCGGCTACGCGAATCACATGGCGGGTTTCCTCGCGCTGCCAGCGGTCGCTGCCGCAATTGTACTCCGGCGACCTTCGACCCTGCTGCGCTGGAAATTGTTGCTCTCCATCGCGGGAGCACTCGCGCTCGGGCTGACGCCGTTCCTAACCCGGCCGCTACGTGCAGCCTACTTCCCGGGCATCAACGAGGGCGAGCCAACAGGATGTGAGACCCACATCGCGGTCGGATGCACACTGAGCAAAGAGACCTACGACCGCTTCATGTACAACTTCAATCGTGGCCAGTACGGAAAACCCGCGCTTGGAGACAGACAGGCGCCGTTCGCCGCTCAGATTGGCATGTGGTGGCTGTACTTCAAGTGGCAGTGGCTGCGGGATCCGTTCGGCAACCACCCTGGGCCGCAAAGAATGCTCGCGACACTCTTCCTCCTGCTCGGCGGGCTCGGCGGGTACGTGCACTGGCGACGCGACCGAAGATCGTTCTCGTACTTCGGACCTCTCATGTTCACCGTGACCTTTGCGCTCATCTACTACATGAACTTCAAGTATGGCGCGTCGCAGGCGCCCGACCTTGGCGACAACGTTCCGCGCGAAGTTCGTGACCGTGACTACTTCTACCTCTGGAGCTTTTCCGCTTGGAGCGTGTGGGCCGCGCTGGGGCTCGTCTACGCATGGGAAACGATCGCCGCATTGATGCGCGTCGAAAAAATCCGTGTCGGGGACGATGTTCTCGATCTCCCGACGCGCAGAAGCTGGATGCTCGCGAGTCCTCTTCTCGCGCTCGCGCTCGTCCCGCTCTTCGCAAACTGGCAATCCGCATCACGCGCGGGCCAAACCGACACCGCGGATTTCGCGGCGGATCTGCTCAACTCCGTCGAGCCCTACGGCATCCTCGTTACAGCCGGCGATAACGACACCTTCCCGCTCTGGTACGCGCAGGAAGTGGAAGGAGTTCGCCGAGATGTGATCGTGGCGTGTCTCTCGCTGCTTAACACAGACTGGTACACGCGCCAGTTGCTGCGGCGTCCGGTTTACGAGTACGACTCGGTTCATGGGCCAGCCATCTATCGCGGCAAGGTGTGGAAGAAACCCATTGGACCGCCGGTGAATCTCACGATGGCGCAGGCCGACGCGATTCCGCCAGTGATCGAGCTCACGGCGCCACAGACGTTTGCAAAGCCGGGCACCAACCTGGTGGTCACGATTCAACCACGTTCATTCGAGGGTTTCTCTGGCCTGGAGCGCGCGGATTTGTTCGTTCTTTACATGATCCGCGACGC
>CADDZN010000202.1 GCA_902812375.1 bacterium
GTGCAGAACAAGGATCTGCCAAAGCGCACGCGCGGTGAGCGGATCCTTGGCTCCTCCAAGCTCTGGCTGTGGATGACGGCGATCGCTGGCTCGACATTCTTGGGGTTTCAGGCGTTCGAGTTTACATCGTTCGTGCACGAAGGCCTCAGCATCCGCACCAATCTCTTTGGATCATCCTTCTTCACGCTCACCGGCTTCCACGGTGCGCACGTCACGGCAGGTGTTCTCTGGCTCGTCACGCTCCTCGCGATCGATTATCGCCGAGGGCTTGGCCCACGCGATTCGCTGCTTGTCGACATCGCGGCGCTGTACTGGCACTTTGTCGACGTCGTGTGGATCGCGATCTTTACTCTCGTATATCTCATCAAGTAAGCGGCGGAATTCATGGATACCCACGCGAGCATGACCAACCTACCCGACTCGGCGGAAGCAGCGGCTCACACGCCCGGCGGTGAGGAGCACGTCCATCCAACCTGGTCCACCTATTGGAAAGTCGCGCTGATTCTCACACTCATTACCGTGGCAGAGGTCTGGTCTTACTACATTCCGTCGTTCGTCGCCGGACGTGGGTTTGTTCCAACGCTACTGGTCCTCTCCGCGCTCAAGTTCGCGATCGTCGTAATGTTCTACATGCACCTCAAGTACGACCACCGGCTCTTTCGGGTGCTGTTTACGGGACCACTCTTTATAGCGGCGTTGACGCTCCTGGCCCTGATGTTTCTCTTCGGTCACCTCTTCATCAATGTTGGCGCGAGTTCTGGTGGCGTTCCCGGGAAATAGCTTCGGGCAGCGCGAAGCTCGCCGCATCTAGCATGTTGTTGCTGGCACTGCTCCACCCGATCGCTACGTTCAACCTCTGGCAGTGGTCCGTCCATCCGAGCACCGTCGTCGGGATTGCAGCGCTCGCCACGCTCTACATCTGGGCCGCGAAAAAATTCAACGCCGAGCCGAGTGCGAGTCAGAAGATTTTTTTCTCGTGCGGGCTACTCGTGATGTTCGCCTCGCTGAATGGTCCGCTGCACGATTTGAGCGATGACTATCTCTTCAGCGCCCACATGGTTCAGCACCTTTTGCTGACGCTCGCGGTTCCACCGCTTTTGCTCGCTGGAGTGCCGGGCGGCATGCTGAGGCCAGCATTATCCAGGCGCTATGTTGCCCCTGTAGCGCGCTTCTTCACCCGCGCGCCAATGTGCTTCGTGGTGTTCAACGTCACGATCGCGGCATGGCATCTACCCCCGCTTTACAACGCGGCGATGGCTCACCACAACATCCACATCATCGAGCATCTGATGTTCATGGCGTCGGCGGTACTCATGTGGTGGCCGTTAATGAGCCAATTACCCGAGTTTCCGCGCCTCGCGTATCCGGGGCAGATGCTCTACAGCTTTTTGATGAGTATTCCGATGTCGATCATTGCTGTCTACATCGTCATGTCGGACCATGTGCTGTATCCGGCTTACAGCGCGGCACCGCGCATTTTCCCCCTCTCTCCGCTCGACGATCAGTTGCTCGGCGGCCTCATCATGTGGATCCCGGGCGGACTGATCTTCATGATCATCATGAGCGTCGTGTTCTTCAAATGGAACGCCCGCGGCGAAGATTCGACCGCGGGCGCGCAGGTGGACTGGAAGCCGTCAGCAGCCTGATAGCTAGTCGTCGGTGCCCTCGAGCGCCCGCTTGAGATGCCCACCAAGAAGCGGATGGGTGCGCCACAAGTAACCCAGCATCAACACGGCCGCGATGAGATTCGCGACGAAGATCTGTGGCCAGGCCATTCCCCCGAGAGCGCTGTGAGTGAACGCGGCGGCGATCATGTAAAACCCCATCGTCATGACCACGAGCGCGATCAACAGACCCGCGAGAATGCCGGGCGTGCGTGCAGCCTGGTGGACGACGACAGTCAGAAAAACTCCCACCACGACGAAGGCGACGTAATGGAAAACCGTGTACGCCGCCACATGGACGAACATCGTGTCTGGCATCGAGGTTCTGCCAAGAACACTGACCAGTCCCGCACCAAGGAAATCCGGAGTGTACAGCGGGCGCCCCCCCGCGATATCGACTATGAGGAACCACAACGCAATTGCGGTTGCCCCGATGAAGCCGGTGATAATGCCCTCGCGCAAGAAATTATGGTGCCGCTCAGCCATTCTTACTCCTGACGCGGTTTGAAACATCGTCGCTCGGGAGAAAATACCTACCCCTTCGGTATATTCCAAGACGACACCACGGGCTTTGAAAAGTTTTTCGGCGCGCAACGTGGCACTTTTCTCGCCATTTGAAGCCGTTCGTTCAACGCGGTAAAAATCGCAATTGAAAAAGGGCTAGATGTTCTCTCGGAAGATCCGCATCGCGATCCTCGTGGCGCTCACCGTTTGCGGCGCCGCTCCGGCAGCCACAGACGCGCAGACAAGAAGAAAAACGACCAGCTCGAGACGGCGGACGCGACCGAGGCGGAAGCCACCCGCCGCGCCAGTCGTTCGTTATACAGCGCCGCGCAGCCCCGGTGATGTCGCTTCCACTCTGAGCTCGATGATGGACCACACGCGGAGTGGAAGCTGGGGCGCCATGGTTGTCTCTCTAACCCGCGGTGATACCCTGTTCGCGCGCAACGTGGGTGAGCCGATGTTGCCCGCCTCAACCATGAAGCTTTTTACCAGCGCGATTGCACTCGAGCGCTTCGGGCCCGATTACCATTTGAGCACCGATGTTCTTCGCGATGGGCCAGTGGGTCCGGACGGCACCCTCAACGGAAACATCTACGTCCGCGGCGACGGGGACCCAGCGCTATCCGGAAAATTTCTTCCCGGCGGAGCGTCGGCGCCGATGAGCCGCCTCGCCGAGCTCGTCGCGCAACAGGGGATCAAACACGTGACGGGCGCGGTCATCGGTGATGCTACCGGATTTGACGACCAGAAAATCCCCGACGGCTGGCTCAGCCGATACCTTCAGGCGTCTTACGCCGCGAGGGTCTCGGCCCTTTCCCTGAACGAGAATCTTGTCGCTGTTGCGGTGACGCCTACATCTCCCGGCCGCCCCGCGACCGTCACACTCGAGCCCTCCACGAGTACGATCCCGCTCGTGGCCAGCGTGCGTACTGTTGCCGGAGGGGGCGCGCGGCTCGGATTTCGAAAGCAGAGTGACGGCACTATCGTGGCCAACGGGTCGATAGGCAGTCGTGCGGGCACGCGAAAATACGTCTACATCGTTGAGGACCCAGCGACTTTCGCGACCGGCGCCTTCAGGAACGCACTCGTCGCTCGTGGTATCCAGGTAGACGGTGGGACTCGTCTCGGAAAAACGCCAGCGAACGCAAGCAAGGTCACCGGGCTTCTGTCGCCGCCACTCGCAAGCATGATCGCCGCCATGAATCGCGAGAGCATCAACCACTACGCGGAGCTCTTCTTCCGCGACGCCGCGCGCGGACCGAAGCGTGACGAGATTGGCAGCGTCCGGAACGCAAGCGCTACGCTGCTGAACTTCTTCGCGACCAAGGTCGGCGCTGATACCAGTCATCTTTTCTTTGCCGACGGCAGCGGACTGTCGACACTTGACCGTGTCACGCCACGCTCCCAAGTCCAGTTACTAGGTTACGCCCATCGCGCACCGTGGGGACCGTGGCTACACTCGTCACTCCCGGTCGCTGGCGACTCGGAGCTACTCAGGAGGCGAATGCGGAATACTCCGGCTGAGGGAAACCTGCACGCCAAGACGGGTACGACGAATGAGGTGATCGGGCTTGCGGGCTACGTCACCGCGGTCAATGGCGAAGTTCTGGCCTTCTCGTTTTTGTACAATGGAAGCGACCGCTGGACGGCAAAGTCAATGATCGACGTAATGAGCGAGACTTTGGCGAGCTTCGGCCGATAAAGTCTTTAAAAACATATATTTAGAGAGTAGAAGAGGCCCTTGGGGCACTCTTCGTGCAGGCCTTAAAGACGGTCGCGTGAGGTAACCGCGTGAGGGTATAGATCTCTATGGCATATCGAACGTTTGTCGACAGCAATGGGGCCTACTGGCAGGTGTGGGATTCCCAGCCAACGAAGGTCGAACGGCGCATCACCCAGAGCGATCGGCGAAATCTGAAACGCTTCCCGTGGAACGGGACGGAACGTAGAAGCGGCCTCGACCGCCGCACGGTAAGTCAGCGCCGAATCACGCTCGCGGAAGGTTACGGGAGCGGTTGGCTCACGTTCGAGTCGCTCGAGGAAAAGCGCAGGCTGATTCCAATTCCCCACGATTGGGAAAGTGCGAGCCAGGCAGAGCTCCGTACGCTCTGTGATAAAGCCAGACGGATAGCCAAGCTCGACCAGGGCACTAGCGTGGCGTGACTGCCGCGATCAAATAGCGGGAAGACTCCATGTGTCGCGCAGCCGAGCGTAATCGGCTGATGTCAACTGCACGAGCAGGGGTCGCTTTTTGGGGTCGAGCCACATGATGATGTCGCGGAGCTTTGCCGCGTCGAATGCGGTGCATCCGGCGGTGTGCGAGTCGGGACCAGCCCAGATATGGAGGAAGATGCACGAGCCTCGGCCCTTCACAGGCGGCTTCGCGTTGTAGCCAACTATGACCCCGTTCCTGTATTGCTCGACTTCGCGCATGTGTTCAGCGCTCTCCCAGTCGATGCGGTTGACGGTGGACCGATCAACGACGGTGTTGTAGTGAGCCGATGCTGTGTCATCGACACAGTCAGTGGTGGGCAGAAGTTGGACGTAAGGCAGTTTGATGAGAGGATCGCGCGGCGCAAAGCCGAACGCGGTGTCGAGCGGAAAAATTCCGGCCGGCGCCTTTCCGTCACCCTCGTGCTTGCGCGGATCACCCGGGCTTCCGTAATCGAAGCCGACTCCCCAGGCCAAACCAGTCCGGCCTATGACCACCGGCACAGCGCTGTCGAGGGAACGCCACTCTGAGGTCGATCCAGACCTCTCGAAACGGTGCATCGTCGCCCGAGTGCCAGTCCAGTCGGGCGCCGTAACCAGTATGAGCTGCTGCGATCCATCCACTAGCGCATCGATGTTCATCGACATCTGGGGTCGGCACCCGATCAGAATGAGGACAGGTAGAAGGCAGTTGGACAGCAGGACTTTGGCCGTGCTAGAATAAGGCATGTTCAATGTGCGGTCGCCTGAGTTTGCCCCATGGCTCCTCCAGTTACTAGTCTCGGCCTTTCTCGCTGTGCTGTTCCTTCAATCCGGTATCGACAAGGTCGTGGATCGGCGAGGAAATCGCGAGTATCTGGAGCAGCATTTTGCAAAGAGCCCGCTGGCTGGGACGGTCGGACCGATGTTCCTGGTCATCACGATCCTGGAAGTATCGGCGGGCATATTGAGCGGAATCGGATGCCTGATTCTCCTCTTCACCCATGACGCCACTGTCGCGTTTCTGGGAGCCGTCGTCTCCGCCCTGAATCTCATCGCGCTGTTCTTCGGCCAGCGCGTCGCAAAAGATTACGCCGGAGCAGCGGTACTGGTGCCTTATTTTCTGCTGGCTCTCGCGGGAATTTATCTTCTGGCCGAGCACTAGCAGTCTTTATCGCGCGAAGAGAAAAAGGTCGTCCAATTGGACGACCTTTTTGTTGGCGAGTCAGTAGTAAATCGACTTATTCACTACCCGCGTCACCCGTATTGAAACCGTACTTCGCCGGATCCTTCGAGATTCGGCCCGCCGCGATCATCATCGGCACGTAATCCTGAGTCTCCTTTGGCAGTCGGCTCGAAATTCGATAGTAGTCGGCATCCGTGCCTTTCTCCTTTCCGGTAACCTCGCGCATCACGCGCGCAACACGGTTCTCACCGGTATTGTATGCTGCCGCAGCCAAGTACCACGAGCCGAACCGGTGGTAGAGATCGCCGAGATAGGACAACGCTGCTTCGGTTGCCTTCTCCGGTTGATTTCGCTCGTCGACATGCTTGTTGACCGTGAGTCCATAC
>CADDZN010000203.1 GCA_902812375.1 bacterium
CCTTGATGCCCCAGACTTTTTTGCCCGTCGTCGCGTCCCACGCGATGAACTCCCCGCGGTAACCGCCCGGCCCGCCCTTCTCCGGAGCGTTGCCGCCGATAAAGGGAGTGCCCGCGATGTAAGTCACGGCGCGTGCCTGAAAATCCATGCAGAGATTATTCGTTGGCACATAGAAGAGCCCGGTCTGCGGCGAGAACGCGGCGGGTTGCTGATTCTTCCCGCCCTCGAGGCTTGGGCAGATGTCCTTCACGTTCTGATCCTGCGCCGTCTTCTTGGTCTCGACCACTTTCGGACGTCCCGTGGCGAGATCGATTCCACTCGACCAATTCATCGGAACGAACGGTTCAGCAAGAATTACTTCTCCAGTTGAGCGATCGATGGTGTAGGCGAATCCATTTCGGTCGAAGTGGACCAGAGTCTTCCGCGTCTGGCCGTTGATCGGCAGATCGGCGAGAATGTTTTCGTTGACTGCGTCGTAGTCCCACATGTCGTGTGGCGTGACCTGAAACGCCCACACCAACTCACCGGTGTCGCCATCTCGCGCGAGTATTGACGCTGTCCACTTGTTGTCCCCAACGCGTTGTTTCTCGTTCCACGGACCGGGATTGCTCGTACCGTGATAGATGAGATTGAGCGCTGGATCGTAAGAGATCCATCCCCAGACCGCTCCGCCGCCAGTCTTCCAGGTGTCGCCCGGCCAGGACGTGACGCCGAGATTGCTCCCGCGGTCGTGCGCATAGAACGGCTTGAACTTCGGTCCAACTTTTATGTCCTTGTCGGGTCCGATATTGTAGGCGCGCCAGACCTCTTTGCCGGTTGCAGCATCGAGTGCCGCGATCCAGCCGCGCACCCCCATCTCACCACCGCTCGAACCGACGATCACCTTCCCCTTCACCACTATAGGCGCCATGGTAATCGTCTCACCGCGCGACAGATCGGCCATCTTCGTGCGCCAAACCTGGGTACCTGTCGTCGCATCCACGGCGACGGTGTGGCCGTCTAGCAGATTGTAGAAAATCTTTCCGTCCGCGTACGCGGCGCCGCGATTCACTACGTCGCAGCACGCCCGCCCAATCGCCTGCTGCGCATTCTCGGGCCGGAATTTCCATTTGAGCGGTTCACCCGCCTGCGCGAGGTCGATGGCATACGAGACGTTTGGGTAAGGCGTAACGACGTACATCGTATTACCGACAACGAGCGGCTGACCTTCGTGCCCGCGCAGTACTCCCGTGGAGAATGCCCACGCGACGTTCAGGTTGGCGACGTTCCCTGGAGTGATGGAATTGAGCGCGCTGTAGCGTGAGCTCGCGTAGTCGCCCGCTGGCATTTGCCACTCGCCAGGTGGTCCCGCGTGCGCGACGGCGATCTGCGTCCCAGCGACGGAAGCTCCTCCGATCGCCGTGACCGATGTTGCGCGCGGCGGGGAGCCAGCAGTGGTGTCGGAAACCGCCGAGCGACTTTCGACTTTGCATGCGTACAGGATGACAGAGGCCGCAACGGCCGAAGCCGCTCTTAGTGCTGTTCGCGTGCTGAGTTTCACAATTCGCGGAGACTCATTTCGGTATGAGATAATCCTGAGCAGCGATTATCTGCCAGCGTCCCTTTTGGCGTCGCCAGGTGTCGGTGAACCGGTACCGCTTGTCGAATGACTTGCCGTCCGCTGACTTGCCGCGCAAATGCAGAACGCCGGTGATCACCTGAACGTCGCCGAAGTTGTGGGCTTTCATGCCTTCATTTCGCGCCCACTCGACCTTGTCCGGACCGGTCACACTCTTGATCACGTCGCCGCGATTCATGACGGGGGCATTCTCGGTGTACACAAACCCTGGCGCGAGGAGCTGATCGAAGGTGCGGGAGTCGCGGTTGACGAGCGCCGTGGTCCACCGGTCTTCGAGCTGAAGCGGTGCCTGAGCGCTCGAGCTCGCGCCGCAAACCACGAATGCAACGATAGCCGTAAAGAAATATTTCATGAGTACGCTCCCACCAATCAATTGCATATATAGTGCTGAGGTGTGAGCGTTTCGGCCAGCAAGGTCGTCGTGCACCAGCTCCATCCTTATTGCGTCGTTATCGGCGGTCTCCTCGAGTCGTGCGAGCGAGGCGTTCCATGATGGCGGTCCATCCTTTCGTATGGCCGTCGACCGCGTCCTGACGCGTAAACCCTTCGTGAGTGAGTGTGATCTCGCTTCCTTTGCCGTGCGGCCTGATCTCGACTGTTACGAGAGTGTCCTTGAAGTCGGTGCCCGGTGACCGCCAGGTGAACACGAGCTTGGACGGCGGATCCACGACCCGGTATTCGCCGCGATGCTCGAATTCTTTTCCTTCCATCCGCATGACCAGGTGGTAAGAGCCTCCCACTCGCGGATCCAGCTCAGCGTCCGTTGGCTCTCCTGATGGCGACATCCACTCTGCCACCGATTGGGGATCGATCCAGGCAGCAAACACTTCGGCTGGTGATGCCGAAAGTTGTTTTCTGACGACGAGCTTATCCGTCATCACTTGCTCCCCTTCCCGGACTGCAGGTGGCGCTCGAGCGCGTCGAGTCGGGCGGACCAGAACTCACGGTAGTGTTCGAGCCAGCGATCCGCGTCGGCGAGAGGCTTAGCGCGCAGGCTGCAGAAGTGCTCGCGCCCCCGGACATCCCGCTTTATGAGTCCGGCTCGCTCGAGCACCATCACGTGTTTGGAGATGGCGTTGAACGACACCGGAAAGGGGCGGGCGATCTCCGTTAGCGTTGCCGGCCGGCGCTTGAGCTCGGAGATGATGGCGCGCCTCGTGGGATCGGCGAGGGCGGAGAATACACGATCGAGACTTGCGGAATATTCAACCATGTGGTTGAATATACTACTCGACTGGAGGCCGGACCATGACAAAAAGCATTCATCAGGAAGTGACGATCCCAGCCGCGCCGTCGCGCGTCTACAACGCTCTGCTCGACTCCCGCCAATTCAGGGAGCTCACGGGCGGAGCGCCCGCTGAAATCGGCAAAAAACCGGGCGACCCGTTCACGATGTTTGGCGGTGCCATCGAAGGCAGGAATGTGGAGTTGGTGCCGGACAAGCTCGTCGTGCAGGCATGGAGATCGAAGACCTGGCCGGCCGGCATCTACTCGATCGTTCGCTTTGAGTTGAATCCCACGAACGCGGGCACGAGGCTGGTGTTCGATCAAGTCGGATTCCCTGAGAAAGAGCACGAGATGCTCGATTCAGGTTGGGGGAAGATGTACTGGGAGCCGATGAAGAAATTCCTGGCCTGACTCCGTAGATTTATGGAGGCTCTGACCCCCGAGCTTCCATAAACCGCGAGATCGGCGAGGAATATTTGAGGCAGGATCCCCAGCTTCCAACCCCACCCGGCAATGCGCCCGTCGTTGCTGGCGCCACCCGTTCAGCCCCGAGTGCACAGGCGATTTACCAGGGATTCAGAGCACAGCGCACCGAGCTGACCGATCAGCTCAGTGATCTTCAGGGCACCCGCGAGCAGATCGTCCGACAAATGGACGAGGCAGAGCAGGGTTCGTCGTCGTACAAGGCCCTCGAGACACGGCTCAACGATGTCGATCAGCGCATTTCGACCGTGGACAAGATGCTCGCCGCCAACGCGGTCCAACTCGCTCAGTCGGCGGCAATTCCCGGAGCCGTGGTGGAACAGCCGCCACCGGTTTACCGTGGACCGCCCGACGCGGTTTTCGTCCTTGGTGCAATCTTCATGGTCGTCGTCCTCTTGCCACTATCGATCGCCTACGCGCGGCGAGTCTGGCGCAGGGGCGCGGCGGTAGTCACATCCCTCCCAAAGGAAATCACGGAGCGGTTGTTCCGCATGGAGCAGGCTGTCGAAGCGACGGCTGTCGAGGTCGAGCGCATCGGTGAAGGACAGCGCTTTCTCACCCGACTATTCACCGAGGGTGACAGCGCGCGCTCTCTCGGAGCTGGCGCCTCCGTGCCAGTTCAGCAGAAAAACATAAAATCTTCAGAGCGCCTGCCTTAAGCGCCCGCGCTGCAGCGACCGCTACCAGTTCCCCTGCTCTCCCATGACATCGATCGCGCGGACCAGACGCTCGGCTGCGTGTCTCCAGTTGGTCTGAACCGCCCGCTGCGCCGCTGACGCGTTTGCGGTCCTGATCGCATCGATGATGGCATCGTGCTCCGTGCCGGCTACCGATACGGTATCGAGGAGCAGCGCGATGTACATCCGAATGTAGCGTTCCGCCTGCGGCTTCACCGCTTCGTGCAGGGATCGCAGCCGTGCTCCCGCACCCGCCTGCACATAGCGCTCGTGAAATTTCTCGTCCAGCTCGTACAGTTTTCCGGGCTTCGCGCCTTTCGCGGACACAGCCCGCCGGAACTCTGCGTTGATCGCCTCGAGCTCGCGGGCGAGCTTCTCGCGTTCCGCTTCGCTCAAGCGTGCAGCGTTGCGAGCCGCCAGGCCCTCGAGCTCCGCAACGATCTCCAGCAGCTCCTGCACATCTTCTTTGGTGAGCGGAGCAACCGCCATTCGCGCCTGCTGGGTGGTCGAGGCCATGACGTAGCCCTCGCGCTGCAATCTCTGGAACGCCGCGCGCACTGGCGTCCTGCTCACGCCGAAGCGCTCGGCCACCTCCGTCTCGACAATGCGGGCGCCAGGAGCGAGCTGACCGCGGACGATCATGGCCCGCAGGGAATCATAGAGCCGGCTGGCCCGCACCGACGCTCCGCTGGGGCGGTGCTCCCGGGTCTTTGTTCGCGATGTCGTGGCCGCTCGTCTCGGCATGCGGCCAATATAACGCTCCTCGGGCCGCGGACGCCGACGTGCTTGCGCTTCCTTTCGGCCAGAACTATTGTGGGCCCACAATTTGTATACAAATTCGCATCCAAATCGGAGGGCACATGTCGCTTTTTGCACGGAAGGACGTGAGATCACTGCTGGTCGAGGCCGGTTCCGGGAGCCTGAGGCGCGAGCTTGGTCCCGTGGCGCTCGTCACGCTGGGCATCGGCGCGGTCATCGGCACCGGAATCTTCGTCTTAAGCGGAATCGTCGCATCACAAAACGCCGGACCTGCGCTCACCATCTCCATCGTCCTTGCCGGCATCGCCTGCGTTTTCGCGGGGCTGTGCTACGCCGAGCTCGCGAGCATGATCCCGGTCGCGGGGAGCGCATACACGTATGCATACGCGACCATGGGTGAGCTCGTAGCCTGGATCATCGGCTGGGATCTCGTTCTCGAGTACTCGCTCAGCTCCTCCACCGTCGCCGTCGGCTGGTCCGCGTACCTCGTCACACTCCTCGGCGAGCTTGGCATCGGCTTCCCCGGACGTCTGGCTGGTGCGCCGGGCACTGAAGCGATGTCAGCCGACGGGGCGGCCGTAAGCGCACTCTTCAACCTGCCCGCCGTCCTCGTTTGCCTGGCGGTTACCGCTCTCCTTATCATCGGCATTCGCGAATCTGCGCGCGTGAACACGACGATCGTGATCATAAAAGTCGCGGTACTCGCGCTCTTCATAGCGGTCGGAGCGGCGCACGCGAACGCGGCCAATCTTCACCCCTTTATTCCGCCCAATACGGGCCACTTCGGATCGTTTGGCTGGAGCGGGATTCTGCGCGGCGGGGGGATCATCTTCTTCGCGTACATCGGCTTCGACGCCGTATCGACTGCATCGCAGGAGGCGAAGAACCCGGGACGTAATATTCCGATCGGCATCCTGGTGTCGCTTGCGATCTGCACTCTCATTTACATCGCGGTCGGGCTCGTAATGACGGGCCTCGTCCCGTATCGCCACTTGGACGTCGCCTCTCCGCTCGCTTACGCCGCGCAAGTGACGGGCGTGAAGTGGCTCCCACCCATTATCAGCTTCGGTGCACTCTGTGGGTTGTCCAGTGTGATTCTGGTCAACATGCTCGCGCAGTCGCGAATCTTTTATTCGGTGAGAAGCGCTTTCTTGACGC
>CADDZN010000204.1 GCA_902812375.1 bacterium
ATTCGCGCGTCGCGTCGGCGCTCCAAGCGCCATTGCGAGACTCCCCGACCGCATCGTCTCACACGGGCCGAGCACTTTGGCGCGCTCGATCATTTCGCCGAGCCGGTCCGGCGTATCCGTCATCTCGACTACAAGAGTCTGTGGACAGCTTCCGACGATCCTTGCGCCGAACTGCTCCGCGATAGTCCTGATCTCTGCCCGTCGCGGCTCCGGCGCGTGGATCTTTACCAGTGCCGTTTCACGTACTACGTACTCCGCATTCGTCACGTCAATTACCTCCAGTACTTCGATTAAGCGGTTGAGTTGTTTGATTGTCTGCTGCGCATCCGTCGTGTCGACGAGAATCGTCAAGCGTCTCACTCCAGGTATCTCGCTCTCCCCGAACGCGATGCTGTGGACGCCGAGTGCGCGGCCGCGCAGCAGTCCGAGCACTCGATTGAGCGCGGCGGGTCGATCCTCCAGGCGCGCAATGAGGGTGTGCCTCACGCGTGCGTCTCCTCGCGCGTGATCATCTCGCCAATGCTGTTACCGGGTGGCACCAGTGGGAATACGTTGGCCTCGCGCTCAACCCGGAAGTCGAGCACGGCCGACCCGTCGTGATCCCACGCCTCGCGTATTGCATCGGCGGCGCCCTCGATGCGGTCTATGGTAAAGCCGCGTAGACCGTAAGCCTCGGCCAGATTCGCGAAGCCTGGTCCCGAGAGAGGCGTACCACTATAGCGGCGTCCCTCGAATAACTGCTGCCACTGCCTCACCATTCCGAGGTAGCCGTTGTTCACGATTGCAACCTTCACATTTCTGATTCCCTCCTGGTGGACCGTCGCCAGCTCCTGATTCGTCATCTGGAATCCGCCATCACCGACAATGGCCCAGATTGTCTCGTCGGGGTGCGCGATCGCCGCGCCCAGCGCCGCCGGGACCGCGAATCCCATCGTGCCGGCGCCGCCACTCGTGATGTGAGTGCGCGGCCGACGCCATTCAATTAGTTGCGCCGCCCACATCTGGTGCTGGCCGACATCCGTGATGACGCGATACCCGCCGCGCTCGTTGAGTGCCGCGTCGAGCGCCGCATAGACATCGTGCGGCATGAGCTCCCTAGTGTCGGGACGACGCAGATACGGCTGGCGATGCTGGTGAGTTGCCTGCGCATCGCGAATGTTGCCGAGCCACGTCGCGGCGTCGCGTACCGGTGTCTCGTCGAGCAGGGCGAGTAGTGCCAGACGCGCATCGCCGATGATTGCGACAGCGACTTTCACATTCTTGCCTATTTCCGAGGGGTCGATGTCGATGTGGATCACCCGGGCATGCGGCGCAAACGTCGACGCCTTGCCCGTCACGCGATCGTCGAAGCGCGCGCCAATGCTGAGCAGGACATCGCATTCCTGAATCGCGCGATTGACGTGCACCCATCCGTGCATCCCGGGCATCCCGATGCTGAGCGGGTGATCTTCAGGGAAGGCACCGATTCCCTGCAGCGTCGTGATGACTGGAATGCCAGTGCGTTCCGCAAACGCGCGCAGCTCGTTTGTCGCGCCCGAGATGATCACGCCCTGACCCGCCAGAATCAGCGGCTTGCTTGCGTTCGTCAGGAGACGCGCTGCCTGCTGCACCGCCTCCCGCGTTCCGCATCCCGCATCCCCGCAAAATCCCGGAGCATTGAGCGTGACATCCCAATCCGGCACCACGCGTGCCTGCTGCGCATCCTTGGTGACGTCGATCAACACCGGGCCTGGTCTGCCGCTCCGCGCGATGTGAAACGCCTCGTGAAAAACGCTCGGCAAATCCTCGGCGCGGCTCACGCGATAATTGTGCTTGGTGATCGGGAGCGTTATCCCGGTGATGTCGGTTTCCTGAAACGCATCTTTGCCGAGAACGGTGCTCGAGACCTGGCCAGTGATGGCGACGAGTGGAGTGCTATCCATCCAGGCGTTGGCGATCGGTGTGACGAGATTCGTCGCACCCGGGCCGCTGGTCGCCACACATACACCTGGCTTCCCGGTGGAACGCGCGTAACCTTCCGCGGCGTGGCCCGCGCCCTGCTCGTGACGGCAGAGGACGTGGCGAAGCTTGTCGCGATACTCCCACATCGCGTGATAGAACGGCATGATTGCGCCGCCGGGGATGCCGAACATCACTTCGACGTTCTCGCGGAGGAGCGCTTCGCACATCACCTGGGCGCCCGTTTGGGCGGGACGCGGGATGCGGGATGCGGGATGCGGGACGCGGGATGCGGGATGCGGGATGGGATGCGGGATGCGGTCGTTTGTCATGTGGTCACGCTGGCCGCAGTGGGTCTGTAGGTCTCGCGCGTCGAATGTGTGAGGGCATCTATGATTGAGGCGGTTGGTTCTCCCGCTGCTTCGACCTCATGGCGCGATGGCGGCCACTCTAGTACTGCGCCGCGTCCGGCGTTCGTCACCATCGCCGCGTAGCGCGACAGCCATCCACGGGTGTAACGAGGCGCTGGCGCACGCCATTCGGCGCGGCGAGAGCGCAGCTCCGCGGCATCGAGCTCGACGTCGAGTTTGCGATTCGGTAAATCGATGCACACCATATCGCCGTCGCGCAGCAAGCCGATCGGGCCGCCCTCCGCTGATTCGGGCGAGACGTGACCTATACACAGTCCGCGGGTGCCGCCCGAGAATCTTCCGTCGGTGAGCAGTGCCACCTCGCCTCCGACTGGCATTCCCTTGAGCATGCTCGTGAGGGACAGCATCTCGCGCATTCCGGGTCCGCCGCGTGGGCCCTCGCCGCGGATCACGACAACCTCGCCCGCACGAATTCCGTTCACGCGCACCGCCGCGGTCGCTGACTCTTCATCCTCGAAGACGCGCGCCGGGCCACGAAAGGTGAGCTCATGATGCTCGACCGCGCCGACTTTGATCACCGCTCCGCCAGGCGCAAGATTGCCAAAGAGGACGCACAGCGCGCCGCGCTCCGAATGCGGGCGCGTGATCGGCCGGATGCACTGCTCGTCGAGATTGCTCACTTCCTCGATATTTTCGCCGACAGTTTTGCCCGTGACTGTAAGCGCGTCGAGAGCGAGAGTTCCGGGCTTCTGCGCCAACTCCTTGAGGAGCGCGGGAACACCACCAGCAGCATCGACATCCTGAATGTGCCACTGCCGATCTCCGTCCCAAGCCGGCGACACCTTCGCCAGGTGCGGCACTCGTTCGGCGACTTCATTGAATCGCGCCAGTGGATATTCGATGCCGGCTTCATGCGCGACTGCGATCACGTGCAGGAGCGTGTTCGTGGATCCGCCCATCGCCACGTCCAGCGCAACCGCATTATCGATTGCGTCGGCGGTGACGATGTCGCGAAAGCGAATGCCTTTACGCAGAAGCTCGAGTAGTTGATGCGCAGCGGCGCGTGCGAGCTCATGCCGCTTCGGCGATACCGCGAGGATGGTTCCGTTGCCGGGAAGCGCGACGCCGAGCGCTTCGCAGAGGCAATTCATGGAATTGGCGGTGAACATGCCGCTACAGCTTCCACAGGTGGGACAGCCGGCGATCTCCAGCTCCTCGAGGCGCGTGTCGTCGATCGCACCCGATGCGCGCGCGCCGACGGCCTCGAACACGGAGATCAGATCGACCTTTTGACCGCCGCGGTCTACACCGGCGCGCATCGGTCCGCCGGAGACAAAGATCGTCGGAATGTTCGCGCGTGCCGCGCCCATCAACATTCCCGGGACGATCTTGTCGCAGTTGGGGATGCACACCATCGCATCGAAGCAGTGCGCCTGGACCATCGTCTCGACCGAGTCGGCGATCAGCTCGCGCGACGGTAGCGAGTAGCGCATTCCCTCGTGTCCCATCGCGATCCCGTCGTCGACACCGATGGTGTTGAACTCGAAGGGAATTCCACCAGCGGCGCGCACCGCGTCCTTCACGACTCTTCCGAACTCCTGGAGATGCACGTGGCCGGGAATGATGTCCACGTAAGAGTTGCAGACCGCGACGAACGGCTTGTCGAAATCGGCGCGGTCGCGAATTTGACCAGTGGCACGCAGCAGACTGCGATGCGGTGCGCGCTCGAATCCCTTCTTGATGGTGTCGGAGCGCATTACGGTTTCTTTCTCGTGAACGGAGGCATGAGGTACATAAAAAAGTGAAGGGCCTCGTCCCGTCGTTGCGGAAGAGGCCCTTCAATGCCACCGAGCGCCTCTTCCGTCGCGGGAAGAGGCGTCTGTTTGCTTTACATCGTTGCGGTCAGACCAGTCTTCTTCCCAAAGCCGATAAGTCCCACCCCAATAAGGAGGAGGGACGAAATAAGGCTGAGAAGGAGCTGGCTGTTGCGGATCACTTGGTCGTTGTCGTTAGTGCGAGTCTGAATTCGATCGGTTTGAGAGCATAACTCCACGTCGCAGATTCTGTCAAGAGCGGATATAGAGGTCTGTTGACTTTCCGCTTCTCCGAACCTATAGTGGGCTCGCATGCTGGTCCCCTCGGGCAGCGATAGGCACCCGAACAATTACGAAAGCGGCCCTTCCTACGAGAGGGGCCTTTTTTTTCACTCACACCAGACGATCTCAGCAACAGGCAGAGGCTCCATGCAATCCACCACCGGGCGAGTAGCTGCGCCAATCGAGATTCACAAGTTCGGAGGCCGGGCATTGGAGACCGCCGACAGCATACGACATGTCGTCGAAATCCTGTTCGCGCATCCGGCCGGCTCCGCGCGGAGAGTCGTCGTAGTATCTGCGCTCTTCGGGGTAACGGATGCCTTGCTGAACACTGCTTTGCTCGCAGCGAAAGGGGAGCTCGAGTGCGCGAAAAAAGCTGCAAGCGAGATTCGTGAGAGGCACATCAGCGTGGCCGAGGCGCTGCTCGACGGCGCGCGGCGCCAGGTGGTCTGCGAGAAAGTGCGTGATTCCTTCGACGAGCTCGACACGTTACTACTCGAGGTCACGAACGCAAGTCGGCTCGATCCACGAACGAGCGATCTCATAGTCGCCCGGGGAGAGCGGCTCGCCGCACGACTCGTCGCGGGAGCTCTCCACAACCGGGGTATCGCCTCGGAGATGGTCGATGCGACAGAGGTGCTACACACGGATGGGCGTTTTGGAAACGCGTCGCCCGATCTGCCGCGGACGGAGATCGCCGCGCGAACACGGATCATTCCGCTCCTCGAGCGTGAGGAGACGGTAGTCATTCCTGGATTCATCGGAAGCCGAAGTGTAGAGATGGGGGATGATCGTGGCGGCGAGCTCGATGTGGTGACGCTTGGGCGCGGCGGCTCGGATCTCAGCGCGACGGTGCTTGCACGCGCGATTGGCGCCTCGGAAGTCACGCTCTGGAAAGACGTGGCCGGATTGCTGACCGCGGATCCGACGCTCGTGCCGGAGGCGCGCGTGATTACCCAACTCGATTGGCGCGAGGCGTCGGAGCTCGCCTACTACGGCGCGAGAGTGCTGCATCCACGCGCTCTCATTCCTCTCGACTGGCGCACGACGTTGCGCATCCGGCCATTCGCCGATCCAGCCGACCGCGGTACCGAAATCGTCCGTGATCGCAGAAGCCTGCCCGCTGGGCCTCCGGTGCGCGCGCTATCGGCAATAAGAGATCAGGCGCTCGTGATGGTAGCTGGCAACGGAATGCTCGGAGTGCCCGGCATCGCGGCGCGCACGTTCGGGACGCTGGCGCGAAGCGGAATTTCGGTTTCCCTGATCTCGCAGGCGTCTTCGGAGCACTCGATCTGCTTCACCGTTCCCGAGATCCGGGCCGCCGACGCCGAGTCGGCGTTGCGGAAAGAGTTCGCCGGGGAGCTCGTGCGGAGCGAAATAGATGAAGTCGAAGTAGTCGCAGGTCTGGCGACGATCGCGGTCGTCGGGAGCGGCATGCACGACACGCCCGGCATCGCGGCGCGCGTCTTCAGTGCCGTGGCAAACGCAGGCGTGAACGTAGTGGCGATCGCGCAAGG
>CADDZN010000205.1 GCA_902812375.1 bacterium
CCTCCAAGCAGCGCTTCGAGCTGCGAGCCGATTCTCGAAATTCGACCTTGGTCATTGTCGGGACGCGCCGGTGATCGGAGCCATGCGAGGCGATTTCGTGCCCGCGCGATGCTATCTCGCGCACGAGAGCGGGCGCCTGATCCGCCACCCATCCCAACACGAAGAACGTAGCGCGTGCATCGTGCTCGCTGAGTAGATCCAGGAGTCTCGCCAACCCGATCTGGAGCCGCTGTGGCATCGATTCCCAGCGACTGCGCGGAATAAACGGCTCGAGCGCCAGCACCTGGAAATATTCCTCGACGTCCACCGTAAAATGGTGAAGCACCTGCTTGCGCTCGGTCGTCATGCCCGCTTGGATTCTGGTCTCGAATGAATTCCCAAAGTAACAGCAGGCGCGACCGACTGCCCGTGAAAATTGCGTAGATCGCCTGCGCTCGCGCGAGCGCTCGCCATTGGCGTCAGCGTGTTCGCAATTCTAGTCATTACGCTGGCACCGATGGGATCAGGGCCGCCGCTTCCGTTCTCGGCCGTTGTCGGTGAAGGACGGCGTTGGCTCGCGGACGGGCTTCTCAATCTGCTGCTGTTCGTTCCGC
This sequence comes from bacterium, assembly GCA_902812375.1. Taxonomy (GTDB): domain Bacteria; phylum Gemmatimonadota; class Gemmatimonadetes; order Gemmatimonadales; family Gemmatimonadaceae; genus UBA4720. Next base: position 594 of record CADDZN010000205.1, read on the forward strand.
TTGGTCTCGGCTTGGGATGGAATGGGCGCTCCGTCCTCCGAGCCGCGACAATCGGCTTCCTCCTTTCGACAGCGATCGAGCTGGCGCAGCTATGGATTCCGGGACGCGACTCTTCGTTGAGCGATGTCATCTTCAACACCGCCGGAACAATCGTCGGCGCGTTGCTCGCCCAACGTCCACGAGCCTGGATTGTTCCGGACTTGAGACAATCCGGAAAGTTGCTGGCCGCAGCACTCGGGATAATGATCGCCGTCATGCTTTTGACAGCGTGGCTTTTGTCCCCAACCGGAGATGCCAGATTACTGACACGCACAGACGCCGGTACGGTTCTCTCCTTCCCGACACGCGCGGATGATGTGGGACTCGACGCGCCAGTGTACTGGCTGTCGCCGTCGCACGCGGACACTGTCGGCGGAGTCGTTCCGGTGAGGCGCGACCGTGCGCACTGGCTGGTCACTGACGGATCGCGGGTAATAGGCGAGGCCGGCCCAACCGTCGGTGAAGGATGGGCACTGCTCGGATATCCGGACGCCATCGCCCCACGTTGGGCAATGGCCATAAGCGCTCTATGGGTGGCGCTCCTTTGCGCGTTGATAGGATACTGGGCGCGCGGGTTGACGTTGGCATCGATCGCCGCCGTTGCAATCGCGCTGATCCTGCTCGTGCTTCCATTGATGCTTGGCATGGTGCGCACGCCGTTCAGCGAATGGATCGCCGCGACACTCGGTTTTTTCGCTGGCGCGGGCCTCCGACTGGTTGCACAGCGGATCGCAAACCGTGTGGTGACACCGGCGCGCTAGTAGGCCGCGGAGACTATCCTGGCTAGCTCCCTGACGCACCTGTCGATGCGCTCGTAGCTCGCGGCAAAGGTTGCCTCCGATCCGCCCCAGGGGTCGAGGATCGTTCTGCGCTTGACCGGTTTCGGATCCAGATCGCCCAGGACAATCACTCGCGCCGACGGGCGGATGCGCGGCAGGATCTCGCGCTCCTGTTCCTCGGACATCACGACAACCAGGTCAGCCTCGTTGAGCATTTCAACGGTGAGCGTCGTTGAGCGATGCTCGGAAAGGTCGAGACCCAGTCTCGACGCGACCTCCAATCCGGCGGGCGGCGTTGACCGGCGCGGCCCGATAAAACCGGCGGAGGTAACGCGAATGGACTCGGCGATCTCTGGCGAGCACGCGCGCAGAAACGCCGCGGCAGCAAAGGGACTCCGGCAGATATTGCCGTGACAGATGAAAAGAATCGAGCGCGGCTTTAGACCTTCGAGTCTCGCTTCGGCGGCGCGGCGGCGACGAGCATGGAGCCGGGCAGCAGGCACATGCCGGAGATCGCGGAGCCACTGGAGCTCCGTCAGTCGAGCAAGCGCGGGTGAGACGCTGACGCCCATGGCGGTCCTACCAGCCGAACCTGCAGAACAGCATGATCGGAACAGTCCGCGCCATGATCCTGAGATCGCGCGAAGGACTGCGCGTTTTCATGTACTCGAGATCGAACTCGACCTTGCGCCGGACGTCATCGACGCAGGTATCGTACGCCTGGTTCACCTGCGCCCATCCCGTGATGCCCGGCATCACGCGCTGGCGAAGGTGGTAGTTGGGAATCGCCTGACGCATCTCGGCAAAGATCGCCGGGCGTTCGGGCCGCGGACCTACGATGTTCATGTCGCCGAGCAAAACGTTGAGTAGCTGTGGCAGCTCGTCGAGTCTGGTGGTGCGGAGGCGGCGGCCGATCGCGGTGACGCGCTCGTCGCGCGGCTTTGCCCAAACCTCCTTGCTGTCCTGCTCGGCGGCGGTGACCATCGTGCGGAATTTGTACATTGTGAATGGACGACCGCCAAGGTCGTGAATACGACGGCTATCGTGGCGAGCAGATGCGTTGCGCCATCTCCGGTCAAGCCCAACCCGTCGCTGCTTGTAGAAGATTGGCCCCTTACTCGTGATCTTGATCAAAGCGGCGATCACGATGAAGAGCGGAGCGGTGATCAGCAACCCGAGGGCGGCAATGGTAATGTTGAGAAGGCGGGTCGGAAGATCGGTCCCGGTTGCCTTTGGATCAGCGTAGGTTCCTTGCGCCGGCTTGGGAAGCTCGAACTCCAGCGGAACAGGAACTTCCAGCTCGAACAGTGGCCCATAAAGCGGCAGCACTGTGGAGTGAAACGCGGCGCTCTTGCTCGAGCGGCGAGACCCAACCTGCACTGATTTGAGAGGGATATCCCGAAAATCGGGATCGGGTGGGACTATTTCGGCTGCAGTCGTTGCCATGCAGAACGTCTTCTGGGGTTCAGGCGTAGTGATCGCACTGCGAATGACGTGGCCACTCGCATTCGACGCCGACCAACGCAGTCCCCGTGCTCATACTTCCAACGCGCGCCTAATGAGCTAGCGTATTGGAACGCAACGACTTAGCGAGTATCACTCTCAGGTCATGACGCAACCCCGGAAGTAATTGTGTTGCGGGGAATCGACACTTTCTTTTCTGGTCTCTACAGTTTTTCGGGGCTGGCCTCGATCACGCAGTACCAGATGCCGGCAGCACCTTGCTCACTTCGGAAATGAGACGCGATGCGATGCTCTGGCCGAGGTCGCTGGCATCGGCGAGACTCTTTTCCAGAGTGCCGCCGTTGGGCGCGCCGGGCGGCGCGACAGGAACCACAACTCTTACCAGCGCTTCTTCCGTGTGTCCGCGGAAGGCTGCATCACGCAGCAGGTTCCATTTTACCGCGTACTCGCTGGCAACCACGCGGCCGCGACCTTGGTACCAGTAATAGACCACGGCGCGCGTCGCTCCGTTCTTTAACAGATAGCGATTTACCACATAGCGCGAGCCGTTCGAGGTTATGGGCGCGGTTCCACCCGACAAAACTTCCCAGCCCGCTCCGGGAAGGCAGTTGCGCGGCGAGTGAATGGATTTTCCGCGCGTCTGTCGGTCGTAGTACGAGACCAGCGTAGCGAAGGCGGGCAGTGAATCGCGCATGTACAATCTCGCAACGTAGTTCGTCATGCCCGCAACGCGACGCTCTTCGGCGCCAATGGTCTGGTTCCGTACCTCGTAGCCATCTAGAGAGGGCATGACGGCGTCGAGCGGCGCGGCAAGTGGAACCGCTTTTTGTCCTCGTGCGCCTGCCACGAACAAATATCCGACAAGGAGCACAGCAGCCGGGCCATACGCGCGGAAATTAAACATAGACTTCCCGTTTCCTCGTAAGGAAACGCTCGCCCAGTCGGAATACCCATGCGACTAATGCGAGGGACGCGAACGACACGATGAAAAGCAGCCACCCTTCGGTGATGTGCATGAATCCCTCGCCAAAGGAGGGACTGACGAAATAAACCAGAAAGCCTGTAAGAAAAACTCTGACTCCGTTGATCAGGATCGCGACGGGTATCGCGATGGCGATGAGCAGGAGTCTTGAAAGTGGTTTCGCGAGCGCGACTCCGCCCATGAGGACCGCGAGACTCAAAAGAGCAGTCAGTGAGCGCAGGCCACTGCAGGCTTCCGTAACGAACAGCTCGCGACCAGGAAGCCGGATGATGTTTCCGGCGAGTTGAACCGGAACGTGGCGCGATGACAGGAGTGCCGCGCCAATGCGCGAAGCCTTGAACTGCAGCGGGAGCGCCAACTGCTGGGTGACGAGCTCCGGGAGTGGAACGGTGAGGACGAGCAGGGTAAACGGCAGCCACCACCACACGACTTGTCGAAATCCGTACCGGTACACCACCAGTCCGGCGAGAGCCAGAAACATCGACTCACGCATCGTGAACAACTCGGCGGCGAGTCCGGAGACGTATCGGATGAACACCGCCAGAATTATGATCGCGAGTCCGAGCGCGCGATTGGGTGACGCGCGTTCGGCGATCCCCGATCGCCACGCGAGCCACAGGGCCGCGGGAGCGAGAAGCAATCCGTGTCCCGCTTCGGGCAGAGTCCACCAGTCCTGGACGAGGAGCACGAGCGGCTGCGCGAATAAGGCGAGGAATGCTGCCGCCGTCACGACGACGGGAAGGACGCTGCCGAAATCGCTGAGCGAGAGGGAATTCCGCCACGGACGGCGACCGATGATCTCACCGGCGGAAGCGATCAAGCCACCACTGCCGGGTGACGCTTCTGTTGCCATTAACTGACTCCGAACGGTTGATGCCTGATTCGCGCGCGTCGCTTCAATCTGGGAGGACGGACCTGGATGCGACAGAGGGTTCCGAGTGTAGCGGAACCCTCTGAAGATTCGATGACTGCAAGGCTACTCACATCTTCCTGATCGTCAGGTGCGACGACGGCGGAACCTCGAGACCGGGCCACCCAACCCAAGCAGACCCGTCGCGAAGAGTGCGATCGTCGCCGGCTCGGGAGTGGTGGTGGTGCTGCTGATACCGCAACCCGCGACGCAGGCGCCATTCTCGGCCGCCGCGTTCACGAAGAGATCCGTGCTGCCGTCGCCGATGGTGACGTTACTATCGGTGGTGTGGAACGAGATGGTCACGGGGTCTTGGGGTCCCGAGCCGCAGGTGTAGATCCGCTGGGCGGTTCCCGAGCAAGCAGCGGAGACCGAGTTCATTAGGCCGTCCTGCACCGTCGAAGAGAGCGCCTTGACTGTCAACTGACCCGAAGGACCGTTTACAGTGCCGGTCCCGACTTGCCAGCCGGTGAAGGTTGTGCCCCCCTGCTGCACGACCAGGTTGGAGTAGGTCGCGTTGCTCGATAAACCCGCATTGTTGATTCCGATCGCGGTGAAGACTGCCGCTGGCTGAGTGTTCGGCGTGGTGTTCACCACCGTGAACGAGATGTCGGTCCCGCCGCCGGAAGCAGCCGTGGCCGACACGATCACCGAGCCGCAGAAGTTCAGCGACAGCCCCGTCGTACAGAAGTTGTAACTCTGGGAGTCGGCCCTCGCGGTCGCCAACGGCGCCAAGAGCGCGAGGGCCCCCGCTACCGCAGGTAGAAGCAGTTTTTTCATTTGCGCGTGTCTCCGAACCTGATGTGAGCAGCCATTGCCTTGCGCCAGTCCTGCGCGCTATCGAATGGGGTACGGCATAGCATTCCACGTGCCGAATGGCTCTGCTGGGTCAAGCTCCTGATTTCCATACACTTAGGCGCGATTCGCTTGCTCACCGAGGGAGGCCGCCGACGGGAAAGTGCGGCGCTCCTGCATCACTTTCTGCAACGGTTTTGCGTCAGCCCCGTCAGGGCCCGTCGGTCAGACCGAGACTCGCCGACGCAGTCCGTTCGTCGCCGCGGCGATGAAGAGGATCTCGTAGCCCAGAAAGAGAACGCCGGCTTTGATAATCGCCTTCTCCATTCCCAGGTGAATGACCATGTTG
>CADDZN010000206.1 GCA_902812375.1 bacterium
CACCAGGCGCTGAGCGCTGATTGAGAATCCGGATAGAGGCGGGCGAACTCGTTGAGGGGCTTCCGAGAAATGACTCGCATTTCCTATGTTCCCAATATGGGAACATAGGAGTCACAAGTCAATGCCAGTTCCAGCTATCTAACGCCCAAGTTCAGTTGCAAGCGATCGACTAAATGGGCGCCCAGAAGATCGCTTCTCGAAACATCTCGAGGAGTGACCACCTCTCTTCATTAACACGCGCGCTCGTCTGCTGCAGCGTTCGTTAGATAGTGAGGTGCGGGTACTCGACTTGGCGCACACAATGTCGTGGAAAGAATCAGGTTCGCCGCGCCTATTCTAAAGGTGGGCGTATCCACTACGCCCGCACGAACTTCGCTGCGGCCTGTAAACGGGAGGAAGCCTATGCGACGAACTAGTAAGTCGTATCGCCCGGGCTCGAGCTTTCCCATGACGAAGCCATCCCGTTTATTGGTGTAAGCAACGCGTGGATTTGATACCGTCGGCGACCTAAGAAGCACCTGCGCGCCTTCGAGGCCCGAGCCTGAAGCAGAGTCAAGAACGACTCCAGCCAAAGCTCCGAGCTTCCGCCCCGTTGAGTCTCTGGTGACGGAATCCTGTGAAAAAACCGGGATGCCCATTTTAAGTCGGGTGCTCGCCGGTGATGCTGCGTATGCTGTGGCAGCAAACAAAGCTATGACGATGGACGTTCTTCTACCCAAAGGGGCGAGCACGATTACTCTACGCGTGAAAGCAAGTGTGTCTCACTATCTAACGCCCAAGTTCAGATGGGAGCGCTCTGACGTAAATTCGCGCTGCGCTCTCCATCCAACATCCTTGAAAGGCGAGAAACCAACGACTATCACGCGCTCGTTTGCTGCAACGTTCGTTGATAGCGCCGGCGCAATGGCCGGCCATTGAACCTTAGGGACCTTCGCCAATTCTTGGCGCAGCAGGACCACCCTTTTCATATGCGCGACCGACGTTCGGTGCAAGACTGGCAATAAAGCAAGCCGAGTGACACCAAACCACGCTGGTGTGTCCAGAAAGCTGACGCACGGCAAGGCTCCAGCGCTTGTCGTCCCCTATTTCGATTCTCTCCCCGCAAAACGCACACGCGTGAGCGACTGATTTGTCGTCGAGGATGCGCTCAATCTTGTTCCAGTCGACGGGGAGCATGAAGCCTCAGAGAAGTTTTGTCAGCTATCTAACGTCTGAGTTCAGCTCCAAGCACATCTAACCCGGCAACATGCGTCTCGATGTGCCTGGTTAGATCGATCCGCTTCACGCAGAAACTTTGATCGGCTCCCGAATGACCTTGGCGCTGCCAAGCTCCTGGCCAGAAATGGCGCGATTTGCCTCGATCACCATTTCAACTGCTTCACGCAAGTTGTCACGAGCCTCATCGAGCGTTGCGCCCTGTGAGTTTGCCCCAGGCAGCTCTTCGACAAAGGCTATGTAGCCTTCTTGTACCTTGTGGTAAATCGCGGTGAGTTGGTAATCCATCGATGCCCTCTAGATGCGCGTACCTGATTATACCATGATACGCGACTGCATGTCTAACGCCCAAGTTCAGCTGCGGGCGATTCTAACGTAGCTGCGATCATATGCAATTCCCTAAAGCGAGCGCTCGTCTGCTGCAACGTTCGTTATGCCGCACCGCGCGACAGCGGCCGGTGAAGGGCCTCCGCTACTGCCCCGGGATTTCGGGCAGCCACGCGCAGCAGTGCGAGGGCAGGGCCATCGGGAGTGCGCCGACCCTGTTCCCAGTTTCGCAAGGTCGCTACGCTCACGCCGATCATAAGGGCGAAATCGCTTTGCGATTGTCCGAGGTTCGCCCTGACCGTTTTCACATCCGCTGGTTTGAACGCGGTCACCCGACTTGGCTTACCGCGGCCACGGCGAATGCGGCCAGCTTGGCGGACGCTTGTCAACAACTCCTGAAATGACGTGTCCTTCATCCGAATTCCTCCCGAGCCAAGCGTGCCAGCTCCTTGGTCTGTGCCGTAGTGAGATCTCCTTGCTCGTTCTTCGCGTAGAGATAAAGCATGAAACACACATCGTCGCTCACGGCCCAGTAGTAAATGATCCGAAGTCCTCCGCGTTTCCCGCGACCCTGGGCCTTCCACCGCAGTTTCCGAAGGCCTCCGCTCCGCGGAATTAGCTTGCCCTGGTCAGGGCGAAGAAGAAGCGTGAGCTGCAACGCGCGATACTCTTCGTCGGGGAGATGCCGGCGCAGGACCGAAGTAAATACCGGCGTCTCGACAAAGCGCATTGATCAATATACGCCATTGGCGTACTCTCCGCAATTACAGGCTGGACCTCGCATTAGTGGCGGCATAACGCCCAAGTTCAGTTGCGAGCGACTCTACTCTAGCTGCAATCATGTCTAATTCCTTAAAGCGGGCGCTCGTCTGCTGCAACGTTTGTTAGCCAGAAACGCGCGCAGAGATCTCAAACTACGCAGCGCGCAAAGGAGACAGCTCTGAAGGAGTTAAGGGTGCAACCCCAAGCTCTCGCAAGACACGATTGAGTTTGGATGCACTGACTTGTGACGGCGCTGTAATCTCTATTCCAAGTGGGTCGCCATTTGAAGCAAAGTCGATAATCAAGCCGGGATCAACCCGACGCGTGCGCACGCTTTTTCTTCGCTTGCCGCGTGGCAGATAGAGGTATGCTGCGAGGAGGCGCCCTTTGCGGTATGTGACTTCGAGATAGGCTTCTTTCATGAGACTGGATAGGCTGTGATCACAACTAGAAGTTGCGCGGATGAATCTGGTTCCACAATAACTTCCCACGCTTTACGTTCATGGCGGCTCTCAATAATCCAGCGGCCCGGAACGACGTCCTTCCGAAAGTTGGACGCCACAGACAGCATTCGGCGCAGCTCGACTTCGCTGAAGCCGCGATCGGCCATTCGTTTATACAGGTGCGAACCGAGTTCGAGTTCCCAGTCCCACCAGGCTGGCCACGTTGCCATCGTTGTCTGCGAAACAGGAGCTCGAAAGAACGCCTAACGTTTGCTGGCTAACGCCCAAGTTCAGCTGCGAGCGACATCCAATTTGACCGGTTCAAAATATCCCTCCCAATGAACTTCCGGAGCGATCAACCTTACTTCCTTAAAGCGGGCGCTCGTCTAATGCAACGGTTGTTAGATAGCGCGGCGTCCAGCATTGGAGACGTGATTGTATGCCGAGAGCTCCCATTCTGCCAGCGGAATATTTCCAGCGAGTTCTCGCGCAGCAGCGACTAACCGTTTGTATGTATCAAGATCGTCAACCGCCGTCCAAGCACATCTGACTGAGCTCGGCAAAAGCGCAATGATCCTCTGATCGAACGGGCAATGCGGAGGCGTTGGAATCATTCCCGCGCACCACAAGTACTTAAGAAAAAGGTTTAACGCCTTTTGGGCTGGACCGACGCGAAAGCGACCTCCATTCAAAACTTCCGCATGCTCAAGACCGACACGCTCTGAGAGCAATTTGATGTTCGCGAGGTGCGTTTTCTCGGGAACTCCCGTCTCGTATTTTTCGGCGATGTCATCGAGTGCGCGACGAAGCGTCGTGTGAACAGGTGAACGCTGAGATTCGGAGAGACCTGCCCGATAAATGTTGGCGCGTTGTGTTGTCGCCCCGAGGGTAAGCCCGTGAAGCTCATCACGGAGGAAGCGCTGTTGACTAGGACTAAGCGTGTGGCCTTGAATCATTCAATTCACCATTTAGCGCTATCTAACGCCCAAGTTCAGTTGGAATGAAGCGGCTGGACCTCCACGGCGACGTGGTGGCACTGTTCCGCCCCACAGGATGTTCACGCGGTCTGAGCCGCAAAACCGGGGAGGCCAGCCATGGATACAATAGGACTCGATCTTCACAAGCGCGAGAGTCAGCTCTGCATAATTGATTCAAAGGGAGAGATCACGGAGCGTCGGATCGTAACGAGTCGGGAGCGATTCGCTGCGGTGCTGAGTGAGAGAGGTCCGGCTCGCGTTCTCCTCGAGGCATCCACCGAGAGCGAGTGGGTGGCGAGACACCTGGAGTCGCTGGGCCACGAAGTGATCGTCGCTGACCCGGGGTTCGCTCCGATGTACGCCACGAGATCCAAAAAGGTGAAGACCGATAAGCGTGACGCTCGCACCCTGGCCGAAGCGCTCCGACTCGGAGCATATCGCTCGACCCACCGCGTCTCTCCCGAGCAGCGGCACGTGAGGAGCGGCACGTGAGGAGCGAGCTCCTGGTGAGGGACTCGCTCGTAAGGACCAGGACTCGCTACGACGTGGCGTTGATAAAGGCAGCAGTAAGACGTGAAGGACTTCGACTTTCTCAGGGCGAGGCGGAGCGGACTGCCTCGAAGGTGAGAGCGATCCCGCTAAGAGATGAAGTCGTGCAGGAGCTCTCACCCGTTCTTGGTCTTCTCTCTCAGCTCAATCGAGAGATCGACTTGGCTGACCGAAGAATCGAGCAACTGGGGAAAGAGAATCCCGCGGTGAGGCGCTTGATGACCGCTCCCGGCGTGGGCCCCGTGACAGCGCTCGCGTTTGTGGCTTCACTGGTGGCCTCGCTCGATCAGGTCAGTCGTTTTGCCAGCGCACACCAGGTGGAGTCCTATCTGGGGCTCGTGCCCAGCGAATTCAGCTCCGGAGACCGTAAGCACCGGGGCCGAATAACGAAGAGAGGAAATGCGCGCATGAGATCTCTCCTGGTCGAGGCAGCATGGCGGGTCATCCGCTCTCGACGGAGCGAGTGCGCGACTCTCAAAGCGTGGGCACTAGGGGTCGCCGCACGGAGGGGCAAGCGGATCGCAGTGGTCGCCTTGGCGAGGCGACTCTCCGGGATTCTCTACGCCATGTGGCGAGACGATGCTGAATACCGCTCGCAGAGCGCCAAAGTGGAGGGCGGAAGCGTGGCAGCGTAATCACGAGGGCAGGTGATCGAACATCTCCACCGAGATGGTGACCACAAAGAGGAGCGCTTGAGCGCGACGCAGACTCATGGCCGCACCAAGAGACCGAAGTTCAGTTTTGCGCCAGCCTCCTCCCAATCGAACACCAACCTGCGCCGGCGGTAGTTACCGCCAACTAAGAGCATCTTAAGAGCGCGAACAGAAGCTTGAGCGGCACCTCGAGGTGGGGACGACAACTGAGAAAACAAAAAGGCGTCAAGCAAATTCCTGCTTGACGCGGGGCGCCGCTTCACAGAAGCTGCGAGCGACTCTACTCGAAATGCGATCATATGCAATTCCTTAAAGCGGGCGCTCGTCTGCTGCAACGTTCGTTAGGCGGTGCGGCGCTTCGATTTGCTCTTGAGATATGCTCTGAGAGCGCGGCTCACTGCTCGTGAATCGGGAAACTCCGCTGCGAGGTCTGGCTCTAGCAGTATGAGATTCGTTCCTTCGGCGTATCGCTTCGCGTACTTGCCGCGGACGCCACCAGTAAAATCGTACTCCGGGCGCATTTCGTCGTCGCCGTTTCGACGAGAAGCTTTTTTCGTGCGAGTACTCTTAGCCGCCTTCTTCATACTTCGTCCGTTCTCGACGGGTGGCGAGCCGAGCGCTAATGATTCGTGTATCGTCGCCACGCTCGACGTGAGCAACGACCACTAGCCTGTTTTGATCAGAGCGACCTATGAGAATAAACCGATCCTCGGCGGCCGAGTGATCAGGGTCTGGAACGGTAACTGAAAGCAGGTCGCCGAATGCCGTAACAGCCTCTTCGAAGCTTACTCCGTGTTTCCGCTCGTTGCCAGCGGCCTTGCGCGGGTCCCAGGAGAAGCCTTGTATCTAGGATCTGATTGATTTCACAGATTGAATTTGCAGTGCGTCAGCTCGATCTGCCTAGGGTGCTTTAGTTTAGTCTGGACACCGGGCGTTAGCCGGGGCGGCGCACTGAATCGTTGTCGAGAGCCCGTACA
>CADDZN010000207.1 GCA_902812375.1 bacterium
CGAATGGATGGTGGCGACAGCGTTATAAGCGCGAAGCCATCATCGTTGCCCGGAGCATTGGCCAGCATCGTGATCGCCGCACTCGTTGAGCGCCGCACCGGAACCAGAATCGTCACCTCACCGCGCGCATCTCTTACCTCGAACCTGCGCACCGACCCGCGATAGCTGGATGCAAACGAGCGGTCGCCGCCATCGTCGTTGTCATCGACCGATCCATATCGCTGCTCGAAGATCGAGTGAGTAGGAGAATACGCCGTCCCGTACATCGCGTCGTTGGGATATGTGAGCACGAACGACGTGCGCGCCTGTGCATCTTCATTGGCGCCCGCCACGTACTGGTTGGTTCGCTGGCCACGGAAGTAATCGATGCGGAGCGCATCACCCTCGCGCTCAGCCACGGTCTGAAAACGGACGACCACCTTCTTTTCCTCGCCCGGTGCGATTGGAAAGATTCTCGCGCGCAGCAATCCATATCCCATCCACTCGAGCAGCGCCGGATCGCGCTGACGACGGACGATCTCTTCATAGATCTGTCGCGCACGGTCCGAGCTCATAGTTTCGCCCGACACCATCTCGCCGTTGATCGAGAGTTTGAGATCCTGGAACGCCGCGCCCTTTGGCAGTGGAAACATGAAGTCGGCTTCGCCAACTCTGTTGCCTCGATTTACGTAGGTCTCGGTTATTTCGTAGCGCAGCACGCCATCGACGAGCTGCACCCGCACATCGCTGCTCTGGCGGAACACTCCTGGAGCCTGAATGCCACACTCGGGTACCCGGCAGGGAATCCCCGCTCGGCAAGGAGGAACCCGACAGGGGAACGTCCGACCGTCCTGTACTATTTGGGCGGAGGAATAACCAGGAATCGCAACGAGGACTGCCAACAGGAATGAGCGCATGGGACACCGGTAGAAGTGAGTTCTACTGTGGGACGTATGTCGGTGTCTGACTTACACAGCCAACAGCGGTTCGGTGTCTGACCGGGCTCCCGGCTGCTTCTGGCCGAGGCTAACTATGCCTTGGGCTTATTCCCATTGAGAATGGTACTGGCGCCGATTCGACCGCCGCCTCCCGTAATCGCTGAGCGATGTTACGACAGTGCGCACCTCGCCGTCGCGACGCGTGAGCTGAAACTCGATGTCTCGAACCGAGCCATCGCGCTCCAGTTGTGCCATCTCCCGCTCACGCACCTCGGCCCTCACGAAATCACTCGTCCGGTGCGCTTTCAGCTCATCGAGTGAATCGACGCCGAACATCTCGAGGAACGCGGGGTTCGCATCAATGATGTCACCCTGCATGTTGGTGATGTAAATTCCTTCCTTGAGACGCAGCGCCAGCTCGCTGAGCGTGCCAGGATCACTCAGACTGCGATGACGTTTTGTCCTGGGCTTTCGGGGAGGCCGGGGGCGAGTCAAATCAATGCCTCGGGGAACGGCATATCCGTTGCTTCATTGGAAGGTAACGATCGGAGATATTATGCCATCCAGGCGAGAGCAGGAACAAGTTAGTCGTACCCCTACGAAGCAAGGTGACGGAGATCCCGGCAGCCGGTCCGGGAGACCAAACCCGGAGGATGTTCCCTCGCATCCCAGCGAGCACAAGAGCGGTTACGGCGGTGAAGGCGGCTCTCCTCGTACCAGCACGGATAAGCGAGAGATCTCGAAAAAACAGTAAGCAAGAATCGCGTCCATGAGCTTCCGCACCGCCGGCATTCATCACGTAACAGGTATCGCCAGCGATCCCCAGCGGAACCTCGACTTCTACGCTGGCACTCTCGGTCTGAGACTGGTCAAGCGGACGGTCAACTTCGATGATCCCACTACGTACCATTTTTACTTTGGTGACGAAGAGGGAAATCCCGGCAGCATCCTCACGTTTTTCCCATGGCCAGACGCGCGTCGCGGCCGACAGGGCGGTGGACAGGTCGCTGTCGTTTCTTTCGCGATCCTTCCGAGCTCTGTCGGGTTCTGGATCGAGCGTCTCATCAAAAAGCGCGTCGAGTTCTCACAGCCAACCGCGCGATATGAGGACGAGCGAGTAATTGCTTTCAAGGATCACGAAGGTTTCATGGGTGAGCTCGTCGCACATCCTTCGGCAGATGCGCGGGCGGGATGGTCGGGTGGAGGAGTACCGGCCGAGCACTCGATCCGCGGTATTTATTCTGTTACGCTGTGGCTCGACGCCAATGAGCTGACCGGTCAGCTTCTCACCAACACTCTTGGTTTCGAGCTCGTGCGCGAACAGGGCAGCATTTATCGGTACGCAACTCGGGATCGCGGCCCCGGGTCCATCGTGGACCTGCGTTGTGTTCCCGGTATCTGGGGAGGCGTGATGGGAGCGGGAACTGTTCATCACGTCGCATTCCGGGCGTCAACCGAAGCCGAGCAGGTGGAGCTTCGCAGCGAGCTCACATCGCTCGGTTACAACGTCACCCCGCAGTTGGATCGCGACTACTTCAAGTCCATTTACTTTCGCGAGCCTGGCGGTGTTCTGTTCGAGATCGCAACGGATGCACCGGGATTCGGCGTCGACGAGCCCTTCGATGCGCTTGGACAGTCTCTCAAGCTTCCGGAATGGCTCGAGCCGCGCCGCTTCGAGATCGAAGCGCTGCTGCCCAACATTCACGCGCCACTGGAGCTTCGCGGCCCCAACGCATGAGTGACGACCTCGGCTTCATCCACCGTTTCAAGCCTGCAACAGATCCGGACGTGCGCGAAACCCTGCTCGTTCTCCACGGAACGGGCGGTGACGAAAATGATCTCGTGGGAATTGGTGAGACTATTGCTCCTGGCGCGGCGATCCTGAGTCCGCGCGGCAATGTTCTCGAAAACGGAGCGCCACGCTTTTTCAAAAGATTGGCCGAAGGTGTGTTCGATCCCGCTGAAGTGCGCTCTCGCGGTGAGGAGCTGGCGCGTTTCATCCGCGCGGCAATCGCGAAGTACTCGCTGGACGCCGGACGCATTGTCGCTTTCGGTTTTTCCAACGGTGCCAACATCGCGTCAACCGTGATGCTGATCGAGCCCACGCTGCTTCAGGGCTCGATTCTCTTTCGTCCGATGCTGGTGTTCGAGCCGGTCGAAGCCCCCGATCTCAGCGGCGCCGGCGTACTTATCTCGGCTGGCCGAACGGACCCGATCGTTCCCACAAAAAGCGTCGAGCGACTTGCTGAGCTATTCACCTCCTCAGGCGCGGACGTGACGCTCAAGTGGCAACTTGCCGGCCATAATCTGGTCCCGGGCGAGGTGCGCGAAGCAGCGGGTTGGCTCGCACTACAACGGTCCGGAGTATGAGCTAGTTTGTAATCGACACCTCCAGCAAACACGGTAGCTCCTCTACACCGTACATTTTTCACCAACGGCGCAAAAAGTTTCCATGTCACAGCCCACCGAAACCGCGGCCGCCCCGCGCTCATCGTCTACTTCCAGTTCGTCGCAATCGGGCCGATCGCTCGAAGAGCTCTGCATCAACGCGATCAGAGTTCTGTCGATGGACGCTGTTCAGAAAGCGAACTCCGGCCATCCTGGAACTCCGATGGCGCTTGCGCCTCTGGCGTACCTGCTCTGGACGAAACACCTGCGCTACAATCCCGCCGATCCTGCATGGCTCAACCGCGATCGCTTCGTTCTCTCGGCGGGTCACGCGTCGATGTTGCTCTACAGCGTACTCTATCTCACCGGTTATGACTTGAGCCTGGACGACATCAAACAGTTCAGGCAATGGGAGAGCAAGACTCCCGGTCATCCGGAGCTGGGATTCACTCCGGGCGTTGAGACGACCACCGGGCCACTCGGACAAGGCATCGGCAATGCTGTCGGCATGGCCGTAGGAGAGGCGCACATGGCCGCGCTCTTCAATCGCGACCAGAAGATCTTCGATCACAATATTTATTTCATCGCCAGCGATGGCGATATGATGGAAGGCATCTCGCACGAAGCCGCATCATTTGCCGGTCACGCGAAGCTTGGAAAGTTGATTGGTTTCTACGACGACAACCACATCACCATCGAGGGCGATACTGCCCTCACGTTCAGCGACGACACGGCCGCTCGTTTCGACGCCTATCACTGGCATACCCAGCACGTCGCCGATGTCAACGATCTTGGCGCGCTCAACAACGCAATTGAAGCCGCGAAGGCTGAGACTTCGAGGCCGTCACTCATCGTAGTGCGCTCGCATATCGGCTACGGAAGTCCTCATAAGCACGACACCGCGGAAGCGCACGGTTCCCCACTCGGTGCCGAAGAGATCATTCTCACCAAACAGGCGCTCGGATATCCGTCTCAAGAGCCCTTCTATGTGGCGCCCGAAGCTCTGAAATTCTGGCGCGATACCGGAAAGAAAAGAGCTGCGGCCGAGGATGAATGGAAAAAAATCTACGAAGCCTACAAGTCGAAAAACCCCGGACTCGAGGCTGAGCTCCAGCGCCGGCTGCGTGGCGATTTGCCAGATGGATGGGAGAACGAGCTTCCCACTTTCACGGCGAAGGATGGAAACGTCGCAAGTCGTGCGGCGTCGGGCGTCGTCATCAACGCGATCGCGAAAGAAATCCCTGAGCTGATTGGCGGCTCCGCCGATCTCGCGAGCTCTACGGATACAATAGTGAAAGGCGCACCGAGTTTTTCCGCCGAGGAATACGGCGGCCGCAACTTTCACTTCGGAATTCGCGAGCACGCGATGGGAGCGATCATGAACGGGATGTCGCTGACAGGCGGCATCATCCCGTACGGCGCAACCTTTCTCATATTCTCCGACTACATGCGCCCGCCGGTACGCCTCGCCTGCATCATGAAGCGTCACGTGATTTACGTGTACACTCACGACTCGATCGGGCTTGGCGAAGACGGTCCTACCCATCAACCCGTCGAACAGTTGAGCGCGCTCCGCGCGATCCCCGAGATGACCGTGATTAGACCGGCGGATGCATCGGAAACCACGGAAGCATGGCGAGCAGCTCTCAAACACAAAGAGGGACCCGTTGCGCTCGTGCTTACCCGGCAAAAACTTTCTTTCATAGACAGAACGAAGTACGCGCCCGCATCAGGTCTGGCGCGCGGCGCCTATGTTCTGGCCGACGCTCCCGGCGGAGCTCCCGAGGTCGTACTCATGTCGAGCGGCTCGGAGGTCGCGCTCGTGCTCGATGCGCAGAAGAAGCTGGAGGCCGATGGAATTCGCGCACGCGCCGTCAGCATGCCCAGCATGGAGATCTTTGCTCGGCAGGATCAGGCGTATCGAGATAGCGTGCTGCCAAAGGGTGTGAAGCGCATCGCGATGGAAGCAGCTCACCCGATGTCGTGGTATCGTTGGGTCGGAGACGATGGAGTAATCATTGGCATCGAGCGGTTTGGGGCGTCCGCTCCCGCGCAAACGATCTTTATCCATCTCGGAATCACGGTGGACCACATGGTGAAGGCTGCGAAAACGCTCGTGGGAAAGCGGCAGTCATAACCAGCCCTGGCTTTTCTCGGACAGTGATCTCGTGAACAGCAGCGAGCCAACACTCCGCGACATTAGCGTCACTCTCAATCCCGACACTCCCGAGTGGCCTGGAGACACCCCGTTCACCTGTGGATGGGCGTCCCTTATCGGCGCCGGCGCAACGGTGAATGTTTCGTCTTTCACCTCGAGCCCGCACGTCGGAACTCACGCCGACGCGCCACTCCACGTTCGCGACGGATATTCCGGATCACACGAGCTTTCACTCGATGCCTTCTATGGACCCGCGATTGTCGTCGATGTCTCGGCGCTGACCAAGGAGATCGACATCGAGGACCTCGAGAAGATCCAGTCGCTTCCCTTCGTGGAGCGACTCCTCCTGCGCACGGGGCGCACCATTGCGAGTGGCGCGTTTCCGGAAGACTGGCCGACCTTGTCTGAATCCTGCGTGCGCACTCTGCTTG
>CADDZN010000208.1 GCA_902812375.1 bacterium
GCGTAATCCGCCGAGGCATTGTGGTAGCCCTCACCGACGATGAGCTTTGGGCAGAGGTCCGTGAGCTGGACCAGGACGATATCGTCCAGCTGCCCACCTCCCTGCTCCATCCAATCGATTAGCTGGCAGGTCTTCGGTCGTTTCGGCGGCTGAGCGGCGTTACGAATGTGGCAACGTGCGTTGACAGGAGTGTCACTTGAGATTTGTCGCTTACTACCGGGTATCCACCGCCAAGCAGGGACAGAGCGGCCTTGGGCTTGAGGCGCAGCGCCAAACGGTGCTTCAAAGTGTCGGCGGGGGTGAACTCCTCGAGGAGTTTACCGAAGTTGAGAGCGGCAAGCTCAACACACGCCCTCAGCTGCAAGCTGCGCTGAAGCACGCGAGGCTTACCAAGAGCACGCTTATCGTAGCGAAGCTGGACAGACTCAGCCGCAACGCTGCATTCCTGAACCAGCTATTTGATGCGGACGTGCCCATACATTGCGCTGACATGCCATTCGCCGACCGCTTCACCGTCGGCATTCTTGCCCAGGTGGATCAGTGGGAGCGCGAACGCATCAGTGACCGCACCAAGGCCGCGTTGGCGGTCGCGAAGACTCGCGGTCGGGCTCTCGGGGGCAAGAGAGCTAATCAGCGCAGTCTTGACGCGGCCGGACGCGAGAAGGCGGCTATGACCAGGCAGGTAGCGTCAGCACAACGGAGAACTGACGTGATGCCGTACGTGGAAGCAGCTCGCCGCGCCGGGCACACAACCCTTCGTGCGATAGCGAGGGACCTGAACGCGCGGCGCATCGCCGCACCACGTGGCGGCGAGTGGCAGGCTGCTCAGGTGGCAAGACTGCTCCAGGCCGGCAGCTGAACAGAGAGCGTGGGCACTCCGGCTGCTTAGCGCCGCCAGACTATCAGCAGTGCCAATCCAACTAGGAGCCAAGGCAACAACGCGACTTTCTTCTCGACCGCGCTCAAGCGATCGGCGAGGCTGCTCACTTGCTCTTGAAGCCTGACATCTAATCCTTCGGTTTTTGGGGCCTCTTCGATCATCCATTCCGCGGTAGGCCGCGGATCAAATGACGGCCAGCGCTTGTGGAGCTGGTCACAACGCCGTCGATAGCGATGCAAGTGCCTACCGGTCATGCATTCGTCTTCGAAGAGCTTCCGTGACCGTCTATTCAGAAGAACGCTGTCGTTCAGCATCGCTGCGAATGCAAACGTCGCCCCATCCCTCTCATATCCTTCTTTGATGGCTTTCACATCGAGTTGGGCATTCCCGTAATAGGCGCAGCGCCGAGCGACATCCTCATCATCAGGCGAACCGTGGATGACAAATCCATCCGAAGACCAACTCCGTCCGTAAAGTGCAGCAATCAGACATCGAAAGTCTGTTCGCTCAGGTAGCCCGGTGTCAGTGTAGGGTTCGCGGTCACTAGGTTCGTCCGGTTCGCCCTTTTCATCGACGGACCACCGCCCCAGCACAGCATCCAAGCTGTCCGGGGTTTGGACCTGATCCGGGTCAACCTGTTCCAAGAGATACCTCAAGTTCGAAAGCCAATTGCTGGATGTCGGAACGGTTTCGAGCATCTCGAAGATAGCTTTGTGAATGTCCCGGCTCGTGAAGTCCGGCCCGTACTCGTCGTCTTTGCAGGTATGCACTCGCTCGTTGCGACCGCTGATCGCGACGAGCTGCATTCGCCGCTTCTCGTCGATACCCTCGGCGATCTTGTCCCCGCGATACAGCGCCTTCAGGACATCAGCGCTGATGGTGGGATTTTCGATGAGCGTCTGAGCTTCGCTCCAATCAGCGTCCTTCAAGACGTAAGCGAGTTCCGCCTCTCCGATGACGTTCTCGGGGAATTGGTTCAAAATGCTTTTGCTCGCGACCGTCTCGTTGGCGAGAACGGCTAGCCGCACGCCCTGCTTATAACTGGCGTCAGTCGCGTCGATAGGAGGCTGCTTCGCATTTTTGTACAGTCTGCCTATTTCGTCTTCCGACGATCCATAGCTCGCGAGCGCAAGGTCTATGAGAGGATCATTTCTACCGGCTAGTTTGGATTCGAGTTCGTCACTGGGGGCTGCGTAAGGACTTGCGCGGACCTCGGCGCCATATTCCTTCAGCTCTTCATAAACGGCGTTGGGAGAGGAAATCAGAAGCCGAGCTAGGCGCGTCCTCTTTTCAGTTTGCCCCATATCGCCCCCCGAGCGAACTTAGCCCGCTAGACAATCGCTCAATTGACCTGACCCGTTCTTAAAAGTGCCACGCACCATGTGTTCGAGGACGTGCACGTTTTCGATGTCACGGTATGAGAGCTGAACTTGCATCTTCTTATTCTCGCGATGCGAGATGCAGAAGTTGCCGTTTTCAGACCATACCTGACAGTCCGACCAGTTCAGTTCCGTGTCCTCTCGCCTGCCCCATCCCTTGTTATATGAGAACGCGATTGAGCTATCCGTCACGCGCGCTGCGCCGACGTTCAGGCTCTGTCCCTCCATCAAGCGGCTTAAGAAGGTCAGGAGAACGGCTACTCCTGCCGTCCGCCACAACCGTGGCACCAGGTTCTCGAAGATAGCGCCATTACCGAATTGTATGACTAGCGAATGCTGGGCATCCCGCACGCTGACTACGTAGTCTGTCCCAGTGGGTATGCCATTAACCGATTTGCGGGTCGCGCCCCAACGTACTGCCTGCGCATTGCCGAGCTGAACGCTTACACCGTCAAACGTCAGCCTAGTCGCGTCTATGTCGATCCGTTTTCTGAACAGTGTCCCTATCTCTGCCGAATAACGAATCTCGTCATTGAATCTGCGTTCGGCTTGCGCCTTCTCCGCTAGTTCTGCGTCGAGTTCGGCTAGCCTTTCCGCATCTTCATTCGCTTGCGCCGCCAGCTCGGGGATCGCTGCGAAGAACTTGTCGATAATGCCGTTTATCCTCTTGGCCTCCTCCAACCGGCCATGTGTGTTGAACAGATCCACGGCAGTTTCTCGGACCAAGCGTCCAAGCTGGTGGCTCTTTGGCTCGGCCATGCCTCGTGATGCCAGATTGACTTGGATGGGTCGGGCGACACGCTCCCAAGTGATCAGCAGCTCTGCTAATGCGTCAATTAATGGATTGAGGGCTTGTGGCTTGGCTCCAAGCGACAGCATCTTCTCGCAGAGCATTTTCGCCTGCTCGCTTTGCCGATCGAGAAAGCCGGCGACCTGTAGCTGATAAGCATCCGCAAAATCGTCGGCCAGGCCGTTTTGCGTGCTCTCGTCAAAGAGCGTGTGCATGGCGTCCAGAAGCGTCTGCGTCGGCACATGGTCGAGTGCCGACATTGCAGAGCGAACCCACCTTTTTCGGACGGTGGTATAGGCTGCTTCCACCGCACCCTGGTCTGACACCGGGGGGAATCTCGAGATTTCCCGATCTTCGTTGATCGAACGAGTAACCGCCGCGAGGTCGACGTGGTCTTCCACCTGAAGTAGCGCTCGAAGCACACGACGTAGCTTATCAGCGCCGTCGTAAGCCTCGGATGCAAGCAGATCGGCAATTAAGTTGCCGCGCGGGAGTGCTGGAAGTTCGGGCAGCTCGTCAATCGAGACACCATTACTCAGCGCGTATGCGCGCGCTTTCGAGGGCGCCACTCCCGGCAGCCAGGTCATCTCGGCCTCAAGTCGCTTCCGAGGGTTGGTTAGTACGGATCGGGCATCCTGCGCCGCTGTAGGATCACCGCTGAGACCTGCGGCCTCGGCTGCGTCTAAGATACGCTCGCGAGTATCGCGTGTCGTGACATTCAGAATTGCAAACGGGTTTACGCGCAACTGAGGGTTCATCACTGCAAACCACTCCTGCCTTCCATCTCCAGAGCCTGCCGGTGAGATTCCACGTCTGCCTGAATGGATGTCATGGTTTCACGGCCGTATGAAAAGTGAGAGCAACGCGAGTTCCAGTCGCTCACCATCGAATTGAATTGGTCTACCTTATCATTGAACTGAGACGGGTCGCTGAACTGCAATTCATTCATGTAGTTCTTGGCACCGGAAACCCGAATCTCTTGAGAAAGGCAGTACCGGACCTCTGCTGGGCTATAGCGCCCACCAAGCTCCGATGGGGACGGAGCAGTTTCAGCGGTTGTGTAGGCATCTGCGTCGCTCGTCCCCATGTCCGCCGCCGTTGAATCCGTAGTCGCAGGCGCTGATGCGGCGTCCCCTTGCCCGTCCGATGTTGAAGTGCCGGACGTTCCCGAGCTGTCGTCAGAAGAGGACGGCGCGGCAGAAGAGTAGGCGCTAGTTGAGCTATAGTCTGTTTGCCCGCTTGAAGAGGACGAACCAGCGCTGCTGAAGGCGGCATAAGCGCACGCCTTGATCGCAACTACAACGACAATGGAGACCCCAATACCTAAGAAGCCAGCAAGTCCTCGTCCCAGGCCGCCGAGGGCTCCCCAATCGCGATGAACCGGGGCGTTGAGCTGTGGCTCAGGCTCCGGCTCGTCAGGTTCGACAGCTACGTTGGACAGATCGTCCGCTTTTCCAAGTGCCGCTTCAATGTGCGTCACGAACGCATCAAGGCCGTTGAATCCGGTCGGCTGCTCTTGAGTGGTTGCCATACTGATCCCTTTAGAATCCGATCCTCGGACGCTGCTGCTCCCTTGGCCGGCTTCCAGCGAGAGCTGTCTCTATATCTGCGTCCGTGATTGAATTTCGACGCTGTCGCGCAGCTCGGCGCGCCGCTTCATCGACAATGTGCGCAACGTCTGAAAGCGGACGACCATTTAAGGATCTCGCATGCGCCGCGAGCTTCTGAACGGTATTGCGCCGATCGCGAAGGAGGCGAGACAGCATCGCCTCGATCTCTTCAGTCGAAGCGGGGCCTACTTCGATCAGATGATCGAAACGACCTCGACGAACTATCGCAGCATCGATTGCGTCGAGGCGATTGGTCATCCCAATCAGCAGCACCTCGTTGTCCGCCGCCTCCGGAATGCGCCGCAAGAACTCGGCAACCTCTTCGATCCGGTGCGACTGATTGTCCGACTCTCTGGACGAGAGAAACGCGTCGATCTCGTCGATGATGATTACGGATGGAGCCGTTTCAATTGCACGCTTGAACACCTCCGCAATCTTCCGGGAAGTCTCATGGATGTAGGGGCTGGCGATGGACGATGCGTCCACTGACTGCGAAGGCCAATTCAGGTGCTTTACGAATTGTTCGACAGCAAAGGTCTTCCCGCATCCCGGAGGACCATGCAGGAGTATTCCGCCCGGGAACTTAATCCCTAGCTCGCGATATCGATCGAGGTCATTGACCACATCGATCACGTGCTCGTTGAAAAACGTTTGTAGTTCGGGACGGCCGGGGAGTTCGAATGGGGCAATCTCGCCCCCGGGCGGTTCACTGTTTATGGAGTCAGTCGAGGTCTGCGCAGCCGCTGTCTCAAGGACTCTTACCTTTAGACCAGCTTCTCGGATTACGTCAGCGAGGGCATCCTCGTCTAAACGTGGAGACGCCTTCGTGATCCTCACCAAGTCAGTCGCGTCGATGTCAGCGCCATTTGTGAGGTAGCGACCCAGCATGATCTCTTTCGAGAGCGGATCAGCTGGACCGACGGGCAAAATCAGTGCTGCGCCAAATTGCTCCAGATAAAAACTCCTGCGAGGCGTCAGCTCATCATCGGGAAAGATTGATAGTAGCCGCGCGAAGCTCATCGCCGATGCCTTGCTCTCAGGCGCTCTCAGACGATCGAAGCGCTCCAGCTGGCAGCCTCTCTGTGAGCACAGGACTAAGTAGTCCTCGTCCTCGAAGTCAGTGATTAGGTCCGGCGCATCACCGCCGAGCACTCCCAGAGACTCTTTGTGAGCAGAGCGAATGACGAGAGCACGGCGCCCACCGGCCATTCCGTAGACTGCATACTGA
>CADDZN010000209.1 GCA_902812375.1 bacterium
TCGATCGAAGCCTTGCTCTTTGCTTCGCGCGCAGTCTCAGCGACGGAATCTTCGGCTTGCATGTGTTGTCCAAGCGCTTGCCAGGTGGCCTCGGTGGGCTCGTCGTAGGTAATCAGCACTGCCGACATTTCCGCGTTTCGCGAAACAACGAGATCCTTGTCCAGTGCTACGACTGCATGGGAGCGATCGTCAGCGAGAATCATCGTCCGCCGCGTCTTGTGCAGCACCGCCGGGTATACGGGCGTTGCCGCGGTGATGCTCAGGTTCTCGATCGGACGAAACGCGCCATCGCGATCCTGAAAATACCGCCGGTCGGGTTTGCTGACGATTGCCATGTTGCTCTCCGAAAACAGATTGTCCAGGCAATCTAACCCACAGCGAGCACCCGTGAATCACGCTCCGGCGTAGAGATCGGCGCGAGTGAGCGGAAGGTTGGAGCGTCCGCGTTCGTCGGGCTTTGCCAGCAAAGTCTGCAGAACGTTGATCGCGGCTGTCGCAAATGCGTTCGCGGAGGCAGCCATGTAGAGCCGCCACACCCGAAAGGTGTGGTTCCCCACCAGCGCCGTAGCTTCCTGACTCTTGTCTTCCAGTGATTTCACCCAATGACGAAGGGTCATCGCGTAGTGCTCGCGCAGGCTCTCGACGTCGCGCACCTCGAATCCCGCCGCTTCGGCGGCCCCGATCACATCCTTGGTCGCCGTCAGTTTTCCATCCGGAAACACGTACTTGTCGATGAACGCATCGGCTTTCCAGAACTTGCGGAAAATCTTCTCACCAATCGACCGCGGCCGAGCTTCACTGAGGCTCACGATGCCATGATTCATGAATAGCCCGCCCGGCTTCAATGCGCGATAGGCTGACTCGAAATACACCGGTAGATGACTCGAACCAACGTGCTCGACCATCCCGACGCTCGAGATCTTGTCGTAATTGTCGCCAGCCGCGAGGGTTCGATAGTCCCGAATCGCAACGCGACACCGATCCGCTAACCCAGCCTGCTCGATTATTTCGCGCGCCAGCTTTGCCTGGTTTTCACTGAGCGTAATGCCAGTGGCATCGACACCGTAATGCTTTGCCGCATGCATGATGAGCCCGCCCCATCCGCACCCAATGTCGAGGAGGCGCTCACCCGGCTGGAGACGCAGCTTGCGGCAGATGTGATCGAGCTTCGCTTCCTGCGCCTCGTCGAGAGTGCATTCCGGTGTCCGAAAATACGCACACGAATACACCATGCGCTGGTCGAGCCACAACTTGTAGAAGTCGTTGCCGACGTCGTAATGAAACTGAATAGCTGCACGGTCGCGCACCGGGGTGTGACGCGGTCCGAGCTTGCGCGCATGTTCCGGAAAGCGCGTGTCGGCGAGATCATCTTCAGCTTGCCCCGGCAATTCCATCACGAGGCTCACGAGTTTCGCGATCGCCAGAGGAGAACGCAGCCTGTCGCCGATTGCCTCGCCCAGAGCCGACGCCGCTTCCATGCTGCCAACGATGTCAACGTCACCCGAGATATAAGACTCCACTATCGAGAGCTCGTTCGGCGGCAAGAGCATCCGTCGAAGCGCGGCCGGCCTGTTCAACACCAGGGTGAACGGTGGATTGGGATTCACGCCGCGGTCGACCGTGCCATCCCAGAATCTTACGTCGAAGCCGCGCGAGCGCGGCTCGCCAAAGAGGGCGGTGAGAACCGCTCGACAGCGTGAAGCGGCCTTGTCGTCGAGCAAGGCGGCGGAAGATTCGAGCTCTGCGTGTGCCGTAGACATGCTTTGCGATTACAATGAGAAATTCGTTATGCAGACTTCATGCGCAATGGCACCAAAAGCTCGCGAGCGCTCTATCCGGAAGAGCGCGGCACTGTCAGCGCCGTATCGAGATAGCGCCACAAGTACCACGACGCAACAGTGCGATAGGGCGCCCATTTCGCGCCGATTTTCTTGACGCGCTCCGGTGTCGGGAGCTTTCGCAGACGGTAGGCGCGCTGGATTCCCTTCTGGATTCCGAGGTCGAGATCGGGCAGAACATCCGGCCGACCGAGCCGGAACATCAGAAACATCTGCGCGGTCCAGCGTCCAATGCCTTTCACCTGCGTCAGCGCTGCAACGATCTCCTCGTCAGACAGCTCGTGAAGCGTCTCGATTGGTAGCTCACCCGATGCGACACGCGCTCCGAGATCCTTCAGGTAGGCCGACTTCTGACGCGATAATCCAACCTCTCTGAGTCGCTCGTCCGGCGTTGTCGCAAGCTCCGACGGCAGCGGCGGTCTGCCACCGTACAATCCGTGGAATCGTCCGTGAATCGTCCCGGCCGCCTTTCCGGATAATTGCTGAAAGACAATCGAGCGTGCAACTGCATCGAAATGCGTTCCTCCGCTTTCCGGCCAGCCCCGGTATCGCCCCACCCTTTCAATTACCTGGGCGAGTACCGGGTCGACTTTTCTTAGATGCGCGACCGCCTTGCGGCCAAAGGTGCTAGAACCAGCAGACTTCATTCTTCCCCGTCAGTGGCAACGGCTCACGGTTGAGCCTGAGCTCGATCAGTGTGGTCGTAAACGGATAAAAGAATTTTATTCCGGTGTCGTCGACGAGCGACGAGATGTCGAGCGCTGCGTCCCATTTTCCGTCCGACCCGCTTGGCGCGACAACGGATTTCTCGCTGCCAAAGCCATGGTAGCCGACCAGTTGTGAGCCCGAGGAGGCGATCACTCGAACCCAGAGATTTGACATCCGCTTATAATCGAGGTCCGCGAGTCGAACGTGAAAGCAGCGAAGGCTGGAATCTCCTCTGTAAGTGTGGACATCGACATCGAACTCGTGGATTCCGCCGTCCGATGACCCCGTACGCCGAAAAAGCTGGATGTTGTAATCGGGCACCGGATCCCCGCGCTCATCCACCGCCCTCACGACGAACTGCTGCCACTCGTCCATCTTCTCGCGCGATTTCCGCGTTCGCTCCGTCGCTTCGTCGATCCATTGCGTAAACGCCGCGGCACTCGAAACCTGGAGCGCGCCGTCAACCAGTTCCGGCAGCACATCTCCCGGCTCCGACAAGATCGTCCCATGATTCTTTCCGTCGATCGGCATCAGCGGAATGTCGGTGTTCTTCCATTCCGCGATCTCGATACGCTGGTCGGAGCCCTCGCGCTCGGGGTCGCGCGTGAGGTCGAGGATGATCTTTCTGGTATTGAGTGGACAAGTCGCCCACCTCACGACGCCGTCGCTTCCCGGCTCCCTGTCCACTAGCTGCTGCAATCCGCCATATCCGGCATTGCCACAGAAAATGAACACGTACGGAGTGCGTCGCGTCGGACCATAAAAAGTCTCGTCGCCAAGGAGATCCTGGTGCGCGAGATCCCAGGTGAAGCGGCTCGCGAGCTCGAGTCCGTCAAGAACTTTGTCCCCAGCTTCCATGAAGTCAGGGCCCAGATGTCTGTTCCCCTTGAACAGTGCACCGAGCCAGCTACGGCCTTTGTGAGCGAGAGGCGAGCCGAAAGTCGCTGGCGCGAGCCCGACCAAGTGCTTCAATCGCTCGCGACGCCCTTCATAGGCAGTGAGCCAGGCACGAATCACCAGCATTCCCGTAGAGTGCACAATCGCGTCGAATGGCTCGTCTTCACTCAGACCCGCCTGGATTCTCAACGCGCGGTCGAACCCCTCGGCTATGTCCTTGATCGTTACTTCGTTGGTGAGCGATCGGTAGGTGCAAGCGTGAAGCATTGCGACCTCATAGCCGCGCCCTTCGAGAATCCGCTGCCATTCCTCGAACGCGCCGGCATCGTCGGAATATCCGTGAATCAGCACGATGGGATTGCGCGGCATTCGCGAGAATATACGGTCAGTGAATACCTTTTTCTCGGGTCATCAGGAACGAAGAATGCTGGGCGGTATATTATCCAACTGGTGTTCAACCCACCCAACATCGAATCAGGGAGATCCTTGATGAAAGCTATTGTTAACCGCATCGCGGCCGCGCTGTCGGTCGGAGTGCTTGCGGCGCTACCGCTCGCGGCACAGACGACCGCGTCGACCTGCGACCCAACCGCCAACACCAAAGGCGATATCGCCAAAGCCCAGTTCTCGCTCTCCCGCGCCGTCGCGGCGGCGGACAAGGGGACCTCGACGAAAGACATTCAGGACGTTCTGCGCCTCGCCGAGAGTGGAAATGACAATCCGACGGCCCGCAATTACCTGAAGGGTGAAGCCTACGTCCTCTACCTCATGCAGCCCAACGTATCGCCGGTCGTGCCGCGCAGCGCGCTTGGCTATACCACCAACCCTACCGCGACCATCGACGTTTTCGCCGCGGCGGATTCGGCCTTCTCGGCAGTAGAGCAGGCGGCACCGGAATGCGCTGCCACCGTGCTGCAGTGGCGACAGCAGAAACCCTGGCTGAACACCCTCAACGCGGCAATCAACGCGCTGAACGCGAATCAGCTCGATTCCGCTGAGGTATTGGCGAAGCGTTCGTTGGTTCTGGATCGCCATGCCCCGTACGCCTATTCCGTTCTTGGCTCGGTCGCCGAGAATCGGAAGGATTGGAGGGCGGCGAATGAGTACTGGAAGCAGGCGCTGACCGCTGCTGGAACTGACACGAGCTACGCCGATGTGCGGGTGAAGACGCTATATGAAATGGCCTCGGCCGCGTCCACGAGAGCGGACGAAGCGACAGGAGCCGCTCAGCGCGCGCTTGCCGACAGCGCAATCAAGGCGTGGCAGAACTACATCGCAGTGGCCAACAACGACCTGCTCATGGCTGACGCGATAGACCAGGTAGCGCACATGTACTCGACGGCTGGCGACAGCGCATCGGCTACGGCGATCTATGCGCCAATGCTCGCGAACCCGTCGAAATACGGCGAGCTGACACTCGTCCACGCTGGAGTGGTTGCTTCACGCTTCGGACATCAGGCCGACGCAACAAAACTTTTCGACGCGGCGTCAACGCAGAACCCGTATTCGCGCGACGTAATCAACAACCTCGCAGCGACGTACATCCAGAACAAGGAGTTCACCAAGGCTTTTCCGCTGATCGACAAGCTCGTGGCAATGGATCCGAGCAATCCTGATAACTACCTGCTCTATGCTTTCGCGTATCAGGGTCTGTACAAGGGTACCAAGGACAAAAAGCTTCAGAAGATCTACACGGATTCGCTCGTCTACTGGAACAACAAATCCGAGAACCTGCCGGTCAAGTTGCTGGTGACCGAGTTCTCCCGCCGCCCGAACGAGACCTCGCTTTCGGGCTCGATCGAAAACCGCGGCACGACGCCCAAGACCTATAACCTGAGCTTCGAGCTGCTCGACAAGAGTGGCAATGTGATCGATACTCAGACCGCGACGGTTGGTCCGGTTGCTCCCAAGAGCAGCCAGAAATTCAGCATCAAGTCCGCGAAGGGCGGCGCGTACGGCTACCGCTATAAGCCATTGACCTGAGGGAACGCTCAGCGTTTCGCGCGATAGGAAAAGGCCGGCGTCACTGACGCCGGCCTTTTCATTACGAGCCTCTTTTCAGGAGCTTCTGGGAAGCATGAGTGGATCCGTGTCCACGATCGCGCCGACAATCCAGAATCTCTCACCGTCGAACCAGAAGATCGCCACCTGCTCCAGCTCACGGGCGAGCTCGACCGCGTCGTCGCGCGGCATCGTCACAGCGACGCTCGTCTCACAGTGCGCGCCATCGGGCGAGCAACAGTCCACATGCACGAAGCTGTAGCCTCTCGCGGCGAGTTTCTCATCGAGCGACTGCTTTCTTTCTTCATTTTCGTCGCGAGAGAGATTCCGACCATGCGGATCATACGCTGTCAGGATGGCGAAAGGTCGGCCAAAGCCGACGCTCCTCAATCCCAGGAGTGCTCTCTCTGAGAGTTTTTTCCGCAAATCGATT